>JAVEEJ010000213.1 GCA_030840515.1 Frankiaceae bacterium
GGCGACCGCCAGCGTGACCATGAGCAGCAGCGAGGCGCTCCACGCGTAGAGCCACGGATCGCGGCCCTCACCCGTGAGCAGCGCAAGCACGCGCTTGGTGACGATGAGCGGCGAGGTCAGGAGTGCGGCGAGCCCAAGCGTGAGCACTACGGGGCGGTGCGGCCCATCGGGCGTGGCGAGGGCATAGGCGACGCCGAAGCCGGCGCACACCGCCGTCGTCGCGGCACCGAGACGGACGTGCCCACGCCAGAAGCCCGCCTGACGGTCGGGGGGGTGGGCCAGCACATGAGGTGAATCGGTCGTGCCGCAGTGCCCGTGCACGTCTCACGGGGGGAGGCCCACTAGGCCGAACGGGTGCTTCCCACGCCCGGCAACTCGGACTCGGCCACCCATTCGGCATGTCAGCGGCCAGAGGCGCCGACACCGCGTCGGGATCAGGCGGCCCGCACGCCCCGGTGCAGAGCGACGATTCCGCCGGACAGGTTGCGCCAGCCCACCGCTGACCAGCCCGCCGCGGTGATGCGATCCGCGAGGCCGGCCTGATGGGGCCAGGCCCTGATGGACTCCGCGAGGTAGACGTAGGCGTCCGGGTTGCTGCTGACCTTGGTCGCCACCGCGGGCAGCGCGCGCATCAGGTACTCGACGTAGACGGTCCGGAACGGCCGCCAGGTCGGTGCGCTGAACTCGCAGACCACCAGCCGTCCGCCCGGCTTGGTGACCCGCTGCAGCTCCCGCAGTGCGCCATCGGGGTCCGAGACGTTGCGCAACCCGAAGGAGATCGTCACGGCGTCGAAGACCGCATCCGCGAAGGGAAGCCGCATCGCGTCACCGGCGACGAACGGCAGGCTCGGCCGGGCCCGCTTGCCCACCCGCAGCATGCCGAGCGAGAAGTCTGCGGGTACGACGAAGGCGCCCCGCGCGGCGAACGGCTCACTCGACGTCCCCGTCCCGGCCGCGAGGTCGAGCACCCGCTCCCCCGGCTGAGGGCCGACCGCCTTGAGCACGGCCCGCCGCCAGAGCCTGTCCTGGCCCAGCGACAACACGTCGTTGGTCAGGTCGTAGCGCTCGGCGACGTCGTCGAACATCGCTGCGACCTCGTGGGGCTGCTTGTCCAACGAGGCTCGGCTCACGCGGTGAGCCTTCCACGGTGCACCAGCCGCCCGGCGAGCACGGTGGCGGTGCACTGCCCTTCGCCATGTTCGACGAGCGACTCGTAGGGGTCCTGATCCGTAGGCACGTCGAAGACGGCGAAGTCCGCGGGCCCTCCGGGAGCCAACCGGCCGAGGTCGCCGTCTCCGAGCGCCTGCGCGCCACCGATGGTCGCCGCTTGGACGAGCCGCAGGGCGAGGTCGGGGTCTTCGTAGCCCTGGTCCCGCGCGATGTCCCGCAGTCGCCGGACGTCGGCGAGCAGGTCGAGGCTAGGGGCGCTGGCGAGGCTGTCGGTGCCCACGGCGACGGGGTTGGCGTCGGCGAGGTAGCCAGCGACGGGCGCGGTGCCGGCTTGCAGGATCTCGTTGCTGCGGGGGCAGAGCGCGACGACGGTCTGATGCTCACGAAGAATCGCGCGGTCGGCCGCGTCGACGTGCACGCCGTGCGCGACGTGGACGTCCGGCCCGAGACCGCCCAGTGCGGCGCAGTGGGCCACGGCTGTGCCGCCCACGCCACGCCCGTGCAGCTCGAACTCGAGGCCGAACTTGCTGGCGAAGTCCGCGAGGCGGCCGGTGCCGGACATCACCCACTCAGCCTCGTCTGCGGTCTCCGCAAGGTGCGGGTGCAGGCGCATGCCGCGGCTGCGGGCGAGGGCCACCATCTCGGTGAACACCTTGCTGCTCAGGGTGTAGAGCGTGTGCGGGCTGATGCCGCGCGCACGGCCGCGGAGCGCGAGTAGGCGCTCGAGCCGCTGCAGCCCGGCGTCCCAACGCTGGTCGTCGACCCCGGCCAGCTCGACGTAGGAGACGCCGCGGAGCCCGACGGCGCTGGTCACACCGACGCCCGGTCCCTCGGTCACGATGTCGGCGACGGCGGTCGTCCCGGTGCGCAGCAGCTGGTGCGCCGACCCACGCGCCGCCTCGGTCCAGTCGGCGTCGCTCATGCGCATGCGACGCGCGGTCAGCTCGACGATCCACTCCGTGAAGGGAAGGCCGCTGGTCGCGAGGTCGGCGAAGGGTGGCCCGTACTCCAGGTGCGCGTGCGCGTTCACCAGCCCTGGCGTGAGGATGCCCCGATGTCGCCGCACCTTCGCGTCGGCGTACTCGCTTCCTGCACCGCCTACCTCGACTGCTCTGCCCACCTCGAGGACACGATCGCCCTCGACGAGGACCGCGCCGTCCCGGATGGCCTCGCCGACCATGGGCAGCACGACATCGGCAAGGTGAACAGTGCGCACCCCAGGATCTAACCCCCACCAGTTGTCAGTGCGTGGCGGTGTCCTGGGGCGCGCACACACTGACAACTCTGGGTCCACAGACTTCGGAGGGACACCCACCGGACGCTGAGTCTGCGCCAACCTCGAAGAGTGAGGCTCAACCACCGCGATCAGCTCCCCGCCGCGCTGGCCGACCTGGCACAGACTCAGCGTGATGTCGTCCGACGCGACCAGCTGCACATGATCAGCCGCGATCAGCTCCAGGCGCAGTTGGATGGGCTGCGTTGGCAGTCGATCGGTCCGTCCGTGGTCGTGCTGCACAACGGCGAGCTCACGCCGGAGCAACTCCGATGGGCAGCGGTGCTGCACGCAGGCTCATTGGGAAGTACCGCCCTCGCGGCTTGGACCGCGGCCGAGGACGCCGGTCTGGACGGCTGGTCACGGCCAACGACACACGTGCTCGTACGACGCGGCGTCCTGGTCCCGAAGCTCGCAGGCGTGGCGATCACGGTGCACGAGTCCCGACGCTTCGAGCCCGAGCGGGACGTCCACCCGACAGCCACGCCGCCACGGACGCGAGTGGAGCGCTCGCTGATCGACGCAGCCGCCTGGTCTCCAACGGGCCGAGCCGCCTGCGGCATCCTCGCCGCCAGCGTGCAGCAGCGACTCACCACGGCTGACCGGCTCCTGCGGGCCTTGGACACCGTCGGCGCGATCAATCGCCGTCGCTTGCTTGCAAGCTGCCTCGTCGACATCGGTGGCGGAGCCCAAGCCGTGTCGGAGCTGGACTTCTTGCGGTTCTGCCGTCGGCACGGACTGCCGCAGCCGCGGCAGCAAGTGGTGCGCCTGGACGCAGCTGGCCGCCGTCGCTATCTCGACGCCGTACTCGTCGGCCCCAACAAGAAGCCGGTACGCGTCGAGATCGACGGCGCGCTCCACTTGGTCGCGCTGACCTACTGGTCGGACATGGCCAGGGACAATGAGCTCTACCTTGCGAGGTCACACGGCCTGCGCTTCCCCAGCTTTGCGGTCAGAGCGGATGACCCAGTCGTGGTCGATCAACTCCGTCGTGCCCTCGGCCTGGCCGCGGCGTCATCCCAAGTTGTCAGTGCGTGAGGGTTTCAGGACACGCTCACGCACTGACAACTCGCGGGGGCGCCCGAGAAGGCTAGGCCGGTTCGAGGGTGAGCGCGGTGCTGGCGAAGTGCGACGGCACCACGTCGACCGGGTCGTTCGCAGGGTCGTCATGCACGACGAGGTGGTTGTAGAGCGTGTCGCGCTGCGCGGGGGTCCGGCCGGCTGTGCGCATCAGGTGAATGAGCTCACTGCGGTTGGACCGGTGCCGTGCGCCGGCGGAGGACACGACGTTCTCCTCGAGCATCACCGACCCGAGGTCGTCAGCGCCGTAGTGCAGCGTGAGCTGACCGACCTCCTTCCCGACCGTCAGCCAGGAGCCTTGCAGGTGGCGGATGTTGTCGAAGAACAGCCGTGCCACGGCGACCAGCCGCAGGTACTCCAGCACTGAGGCCTGGGTCTGCCCCTTGAGGTGGTTGTTCTCCGGCTGGTAAGTCCACGGGATGAAGGAGCGGAACCCGCCTGTGCGGTCCTGCACGTCGCGGATCATGCAGAGGTGCTCGATGCGCTCGGCGTTGGTCTCGCCGGTGCCCATCATGAACGTGGCCGTCGACTCGACGCCGAGCCCGTGCGCGGTCTCCATGACCTGCAGCCACATCGCGCCGGTCTCCTTCAGCGGGGCGATCGCAGCACGAGGCCGCTCGGTGAGGATCTCCGCGCCCGCGCCGGCGAAGCTGTCGAGGCCGGCCGCGTGCAGCCGTGCGATAACCGTCGGGAAGTCCAGGCCCGACACCCGCGCGATGTGCACGACCTCGGAGGCGCCTAGCGAGTGCAGAGCGAGGGACGGGTACGTCGACCTGATGGCCGAGAACGTCTCCTCGTACCACTCGATGCCGAAGTCGGGGTGGTGCCCGCCCTGCAGCATGATCTGGGTCGCGCCGAGCTCGATCGCCTCGCCGCAGCGCCGCAGGATCTCCTCCGTCGAGCGGACCCATCCTTCTTCGTGCTTCGGGGCGCGGTAGAAGGCGCAGAACTTGCACGCGGTGACGCATACGTTGGTGTAGTTGATGTTGCGGTCGATGATGTAGGTCGCGATGTGCGCGGTGTCGCCGAACAGGGCCCGGCGCCGAGCGTCCGCCGCGCGGCCGAGCGCGTGCAGCGGGGCGGATCGGTACAGACCCAGCGCCTCTTCCGGCGTCAGCCGATCCCCGTCGGCAGCGCGGTCCAGGACTGCCTGGGAGTCGGATGAGCTCACGGGGTGAGCGTACGTCCGCTCTCCACGAGTGGCGCGACCACCTCGGCGAAGGCCTGGCCCAACAGCCGGTATCCCGCGGCCGACGGGTGCACCGCGTCGCGAGACAGGAGCCCGGGACGCGTCGTGCAGGGGCCGTAGTTGAACTCAGACCACGCGTCGGCCAACGAGACTCGGCGACCCATGAGTGCCTGCTGGCGAACGAGCTCACGCACGAGTCCGTCGTACTCGCTCGTCGTGACGTCGCACTGCCCAGCGCGCCCGCTCGGGACGATGGTCGCGACCACGAGCGAGGCCTGCGGGAACCGGCTGCTGAGGGCGGAGAGCAGCTGCTCGAGCCGGACCGCGGCCTCCGCCGGGCTGGCACGCCCGTGGCGCAGGTCGTTGGTGCCGAGGTGAACGAGTACGACGTCCGGGGGCGGGACCTTCCAGCCGGCCAGGTGAGCCAGCACCTCGCTGGTCTGCCAGCCGGGGTGTCCGTCGTGCCGCTGTCCTGCGCCTGTCAGGGCTGCCGCCGGGTTGGTCGTCATGGTGCCGACGAAGTGCACCCGGATCCCGCGTGAGGCGAGCGCGCGCACGAGCTGCACGCGGTAGCCACCGGGGACTCGGTGCGGGTGGACCCCGGAGCCATACGTGATGGAGTCACCCAACGGCCAGATCGTGACCGAGGTCGCGGCGGATGAGGACGGCAGCGCGACGACGCCGCCGACACTCGCGGCGGCAAAGGCGAGCGCGACCAGGCTTGGTCGCCACCCCCGGGCGACGACCAAGACGGCGCTCCTCGCTGGCTGAGATCTCCAGCGTAGGAGGAAATTCCGGTGCCCGAGGGCGATCCGAGCAGATTGCCCAGGGGGTCACATACGCCCGAATCGGGGCAGAAAAGTCAGCCCGCCACCTGGGCGATGGCCAGCTCGAAGACGTGGGCCATGACGGCGTAGCCGCGCGACGTGGGGTGCACGCCGTCGTCGGCCATCAGGTCCGGCACCAGCGTGCACTTGCCGTTCGTCCGCGCCGTGAACGCCGACCAGATGTCAGCCAGCACGATGCGCATGCCGGCGGCCCGCTCCCGCAGCACCAGGTGTCGCACGGCGTCGGCATAGAGCGGACTCAGCACGTCACAGACGTCGTGCCCGAGAGGCGTCACCGTCGCCAGCACCACGATGGCGCGCGGCCGCTGGCTGTGCACCTGCTCCACCAAGGCCTGCAGGCTGCCGGTGAGCCGGGCGATGAAGGGACCGCGCTCTTTCGCGGTCAGCGCCGGGCTCGTGTACGCCGTCTTGATGCCGAGCTGGCGGGCGAGCGGACGGACCATGTCGTTGGTGCCGAGGTGGATCAGAACCAGGTCGGGGTCGACGTGCCGCAGCCACCACCCGCCGTGGTAACCCCGCGCCACCACGGGTCCGTTGATGCCGGCGGCGATGTCGGCGACGCGGAAGCCGGGGTGGCCTTCGTGCCGCTGCTGCCCCCGGGCCTGGAGCGTCGGCAGCGGGTTCGTGGACATCGACCCGACGAACTGGTGGCTGATCCCGGCGGCCTGCAGATCGGCGTCCAGGAAGCCGCGGTAGCCGCCGCCCACGCCCTTGTTGGGCTCGAGGGTGCCGTTGGTGATCGAGTCTCCGAGCGGCCAGACCCGGAAGACATGGGTGGGAACCCTCCCCTGGTCGGCGGCATGCGGGATGGCCATCGCCGTGCCGACCCACGTTGCCAGGGCCGCGAGAACAGTCGCGGCAAGCCGAGCACGGCGCATCGAGCTCTCTCCCAGGTCTCGGTGTCTGGCGAGTACTTCTCATTCGGGGGCGGTTCTCCTCCCCCGGAGGCTCAACTCGGCGCGAAAACCGGCCGGGGGGTGCCTGGCAGCACTCCGGCCGCCACCAGCCGGTCGGCGAAGGCCAGCAGGCCCTCCACCTGCCGGTCCCCCAAGGAGAAGTCGAGGGTCGTGAAGTAGCGCTCCAGAGTGGCGGCGTCGAAGGCGCTCCAACGGGCGGCGGAGGCAGCCACCTCGCCGACCTGGGCCAGCGCCAGGTCCCGGCTGTCGAGGAAGGCCCGGTGCACGTCCTTGACCAGCCCGGGGTGCCGGTCGGCGAACTCACGCCGCACCGCCCAGACCGCGAAGACCATCGGCAGCCCGGTCCAGTCCTTCCAGGCGGCGCCGAGGTCGTGCACGTCGAGGCCCCGCTCGGGACCGTCGATGAACGTGGCCCGCAGCGCAGCGTCCCCGATGAGGACGGCCGCCGGCGCCTCGATCATCATCGCTGCCAGGTCCGGCGGGCAGGTGAAGTAGCTGGGCCGCACGCCGTGCCGCTGCTCCAGCAGCAGCTTCGCCAGCTCGACGCTGGTGCGACTCGTCGATCCCAGTGCCACCCGATGGCCGTCGAGCTGGCCGAGCTCGACCTGGCTGACGAGGTTCACCGACAGGACTGGTCCGTCGCTGCCCACGGCAAGGTCGGGCAGCAGCAGCAGGTCGTCGGCGTGCCTGAGGTACTCCACGAGGCTGATGGGGCCGATGTCCAGGTCGCCGCGCACAAGGGCGTCGTTGAGCCGGTCGGGGGTGTCCTTCGTGAGCTCGACGTCGAGCAGGGCCCCGGAGCGCACCAGGCCCCAGTAGATGGGCAGGCAGTTGAGGAACTGGATGTGCCCGACCCGCGGACGGCCACCGGGGTCGGCTGGAGCGGACGGCGTCACAAGCCCACAGGCTAAGCGGCAGCGCATCCCCGCGCGTGGCTGGCCCGGCGCGACCCGGGCTGGAGCGCATCCGGCCGCTCGCGGCCCGCTATCTGGCGCTATGCCCATTGCTTCAGGGGCCGCGCGGCGGTAGAAACCACCTTGCCCCCCTCAGGTGCCCGGCCTTGGAGCCGGGGAAGTTCGGCGGAGCTCGCTGCGCCCGCGATCAGGCGGCCGCGCTCCGCGGACGGGAGGCGGCTGGACGCTCAACGCCCCGAGCGGATGTCCCGCGTCTCCACGGCGGATCATCCGCGCGATGTGACCGCCGCCACCCCGGCACTGTCGCCCAGCCGACAGCGCCCAGCACGAATCCGCAGCAATGTGCACACACCAGCCCATCACGAGGGGAATGAAGAGATGGACGAGCAGTTCACACCCGAGCAGGTCGACGACGTCGAGGCCCACGGTCTCAAGGAGATCGCCGCAGGCATCGCCGCGGTCGGCGCCGTGAGCACCGGCGGCGCGGCAATGGCAGCGATGAGCGGCCCGTCGATCCCGCCGGCCCCGATCGTGCAGCAGGCCCGTGACGACGTCACGACGATGGCCGGTCACGCGACGGGTGCGGCGAACACTCTCGCCGGCGACGCAGGCCGCGCCGCGAACAACACCGCGACCAACACCGTCACGGCAGCTCACGACGTCGCCGACCCGTGGGTCGGGTTCGCCCAGCGCACGGCCGCGGACGCCCAGGACACGATCGACGGCACGGTCGCCCAGTCCGTCGGCAGCATCGACCGCGCCGTCGGCGATGCAGGTCGGCTCGCGACCTCCACCGCCAACAGCGCTGTCTCCACGGTCAACGCGACGGCGACCACGGCGCAGCGGACTGCGACCAAGGCGGTCGACACCGCCAGCGCGACGGTGCGCAACACCACGGCAACCGTCGACCGCACCGCAGCCTCGGCGGCGGCCACCGCGATGACCGTCGTGCGCACGGTGCAGGACCTGGCGAACCACTGGACCGTCAACGTGGGCGTCGCTGGTGCGGCCGCCAAGGCCGCCGGCAGCCTGACCAACCCGAGTGGCACCGTCACGCTGACGGACTCCACCGGCGGCGTCCTGGCCAGCGCCGACATCCACGACGGCAACGCCACCCTGAGCTTCGTCACGCCGGCCGGCGGCGGCACGTTCACCCTGCACTACCCGGGCGACGGGCTCTTCGGGCCGACCCAGCTCCCGCTGCACCTTCCGGCGCACGCGATCTAAAGGCGGTCTCCCGCTCTAGGGCGGATCTCTGGGGGAACGGTGAGGCGGACGGCATCAGCCGTCCGCCTCACCGCCATGTGGAGCGGTTGCGACCGGCCGGACGGCGTTGTCCGCGCAGGAGCGCAGCACGGTCTTGAGTTCGTAGGGCGTGAGGCCGGGGTGCTTGGCGAGCACCAGCGCGCACAAGCCCGCAACGTAGGGCGCAGCGAAGCTGTTGCCGGTCGTCCGCATCGTGGCACCGCCCCGCCAGGCCACTTCGACGTCGATACCCGGAGCGCCGAAGTCGACAGGTGGCGCGTGGTTCGCGACGAAGCCCCCGCCCTGCACCGCGGCGACGCTGATCACGGCGGCGAAGGTCGTGGGATAGGTCGGGCCCGGCAGGTTGTTGGCTGCGCAGACCAGAGTGGCGCCGGCGAAGTGCACCTCGTCGGCGACGTCGTGCAGCAGGGCCTTGCCCTCCGCGCTACTGCTGCTGAGGCTGCAGCTGATCACCTGTGCTCCCTCGCGCACCGCCCACCGGATCCCCGCCGCGAATGTCCTGGCCTGACCGGTCAACCGGTCCCCCAGGACCCGCGCGCTGATCAGCTCCACCCCCGGGGCGACACTTCGGATGACACCGGCGCACGCCGTCCCGTGACCCACCGGGTCCCCGCCGTCGTCGGGCTCTTCGCGAGCACCACGCGGGGCCCTGCTGTCCGCGACGAACGCCGCAGCCCTACTCACCCCGCCCACCCGCGGGTGGTCGGCCTCGACACCGCCGTCGACCACGGCGACCACCACACCGGTGCCGTCACTTCCGCCCCAGGCCCAGCCTCGGTCGACAGGAGTGACAAGCGGCAGCGGGCTGACGACCCGGAGCCTGCCGGGCGCCAGTGCATCCGACCAGGCAGGGCGCAGGCTCACCACCCGGTGGCACTCCAGTCGGCCACGTCGCTGAGCAGGCGCAGCGCGAGCTGCCGCTCGCGTGGTCCTGCGGAAGCCAGCGTCCGGAATGCCGCCGCCACCTCGGCAAGCTCCGCCGACTCGCCCGAGTCCCGCAACCGCGCGGCCAGCTGTGGCGCGCCCTCGGCCTCGAACGCCGCTGCGAGCACGACGCCGAGCTGGCGGTCGCGCTCGACGGCGCTGATCGCCAACGCCGCCTGCCGGGCGAACAGGCCGAGCAGCTGCAGGTCGTCCTCTGCTCCAGCGCGCCGCTCGTCCCGGTCAAGCACCTCGATCACGCCCAGGAGCGCCTCGTCGGTCGCGATCGGGCACGCGAGGATTGCCCGCGGGACGTAGCCGGTCGCCGACGCCACGTCACTGGCGAACCTCGGATCCTCAGACAGCTCGCTCACGGCCAGGGGCTGACCCGTGGTGGCCACCCAGCCGGCGATCCCGCGCCCGGCCGGCAGCCGCAGCCCGCTGACGGACTCGCCCGCGCCGCCCACGACGGTGGTGAAGACCAGCTCGCTGCGGTCGTCGGTCAGCAGCGCGATCGAGCAGCCGGTGGCGTTGAAGACGGCCAGCGCGGTGCGCACCACGAGCTCGACGAAGCTCTCGGTCGGGCCACTGAGCGCTGCAGCGACGGATCCGACGACGCGGGCTGCGTCCAGTGCCCGTTCCTCGTCCATGACGCGTCCCCCTCGGCGTTCAGCGCGGCGTCAGCTGCGTCGGGGCGATCCTGCCAGGGCGAGGCGGGCCGTGGGTCAACCTTGCGGGCGGCCCTGGCGCAGCTGCTCGTCGTACTCGTCCTCGCGCGCTTCCTTCGCCGCGGTCCTCGCCTGTCTGGCAGCGACCTTGGCTTGCAGCGCGGTCACCATGGCCGCGCGCTGCCGGGCGAGCAGGAAGTAGCTGGCGATCCCGGAGGCGAGTACGGCGACAACAACGAGGACGAGTCCGCCCGCACCAAGCAGGTAGCCGGCAGCCAGGAAGGCCACGAGCAGCCCGAGGCGGTAGAGGTTGTAGCGAAGGATCGGGCCCACGGTCAGACCCGCATCGCCTGTGGTGTCTCGCGCCGGTCTGCCACCGGCCCGTCGTACTCGCGGAGAATCTCGTAGCGGGTGTTGCGCTCGACCGGACGGAAACCCGCATCGCGGATCAGCTCGAGCAGGTCGTCTCGCGTCATCGTCGACGGTGTGCCGAAGCCGTCGGCGTCGTGGGTGATCTTGTACTCGACCACGGAGCCGTCGAGGTCGTCAGCGCCGTGCTGCAGCGCGAGCTGCGAGAGCGTCAGGCCGTGCATCACCCAGAACACCTTGACGTGGTCGATGTTGTCGAACAGCAGTCGGGAGACCGCAAAGGTCTTGAGCGCCTCCGCCCCGGTCGCCATCGGAAGGTGCGACAGCGCGTTGTCGTCGTTGTGGAAGCGCAGCGGGATGAAGACGGTGAAGCCGCCGGTCTCGTCCTGCAGCTCACGCAGGCGCAGCACGTGGTCGACGCGGTGGCGCGGCTCCTCGATGTGCCCGTAGAGCATGGTCGCGGGTGTGCGCAGTCCCTTGGAGTGCGCGAGCCGGTGGATGCGCGACCAGTCCTCCCAGTGCGTGTCGTGGTCGACGATCTTCTTGCGCACATCCCAGTCGAAGATCTCCGCGCCGCCGCCGGTGAGTGACTCCAGGCCGGCGTCGATGAGCTCGTCGAGGATCTCGTCGGCCGACAGGCCGCTGATCTTCTCGAAGTAGTGCAGCTCCGTGGCAGTGAACGCCTTGAGTGCGACGTCCGGCAGCACCTTCTTCAGCTCGCGCAGCACGTTGGGGTAGTACTTCCACGGCAGCGTCGGGTGCAGGCCGTTGACGATGTGCAGTTCGGTGATGCCGCTCGGCGCCATCTGCTCCGCGAGCCGCACTGCCTCCTCGATGCGCATCGTGTACGCGTCCTTGGCGCCGGGCTTGCGCTGGAAGGAGCAGTAGGCGCAGGACGCGACGCAGACGTTGGTCAGGTTGAGGTGGCGATTGACGTTGAAGAACGCGGCGTCGCCGTTCTTGCGCGTGCGCACCTCGTGGGCGAGGCCGCCGAGCCACGCGAGGTCATCGCTGGCGTAGAGCGCGACTCCGTCGTCATAGCTCAGCCGTTCGCCGGCGAGCACCTTCTGCTCGAGCTCGCGCCGCAGTCCCTTGTCCACTCCTCGAGCGTACGACGAGGGGCCCCGACCGGCTGGTCGGGGCCCCTCGCCTTGCCTGTGCCGTTACTCGATGGTGGAGCGAGTACGGCGACGTAGCAGCATGCCGAGACCGATCGCGGCGAGGGCAGCGAGCCCCAGGGCAGCCGGGGCACCCGTGGTCGGCAGCGAGCCACCGCCACCGGATCCCGGCGTCGTGGTAGCCGTGCTGCCCTGCGTGAAGCTGGCATTGTCCGTCAGCTCCGCGATCGTGACCGTGCCGGCCAGGCTGGACAGCACGTTGTTGACCGCGTCGAGGCTGACGCCGGGCAGACCGGCCGCGTTCGGGAGGCCGAGGGACTCCGGCATGGTGAGTGTCGGAAGCCCGATCTTGAGACCAGCGACCGTGACGGCGGCCGACGCGGTCTTGCCGACCTTGTCCGTCGTCTTGGTGATGGCGCCGATGGAGATGGTCGGCGCAGTGAACGTCACGCCGGTGATGCTGTTGAGGACGCTGGCCACCGCGCCCGTGACCGAGGCGAGCGCTGAGGTCAGCTGTGCTGCCTGCGGCAGGGCCGCACCGAGCACATCGACCGTGCCCACGGTGAGATGCGCCGACGCGGTGCCGACGGTGTTCGCGGCGGCGGAGGTGCCCGCGGAGATGTTGCCGAGGGTCGCCAGCGGGTCAGCGTCGAGCGCGTTCTTGACACCCGTCACGAGGTTCACCAGTGCCGTGACGAGCGCCTGCGCCATGTTGACCGCAAGATTGGCGGCGTTCAGGGCGGTGATCGCGGCGTTGATGGTCGTGGTCGTCACGGTGTTGGCGGGCACCAGAGCCAGTACGACGTCAATGGCCGCCAGCTGTGGCCCGGTGAGGTTGGCCGCCTGCCACGACACCGCTGAGACAGGGCTGGTGAGCACCGTCGACCCGAGCGCCGTGTTGATGGCGGCGAGGTTGCTGTCGATGACTGCGAGCTGGGTGGCGACTGTCGAGGCCGCGGCGGTCGCGGTCCCCTGCTTGGCCACAAGCTCCGCCGTCGCGGCGGCGACGGTGTCTGCCGTGCTGCTGGCGTTGGTCTGGGCGGTGTCCACCGCCGAGTTGAGCGCCGTGATGCTCGTCCCGGCCGTGGTGGCGACGACGTTGAACAGCGAGTTGAGCTGAGCCACGTTGAGCTTGCTCAGGTCCAGGCCGAGCCCGGAGAGCAGATCGAGCAGCGTGGGGAGCGCGAGCTGGCTGAGGCTGACCTGCTTGCTGGAGGTGGCCGCAGACTTCGTGACCTGCGAGCTGAGGTTGATCGCACCGGTGCCGACTGACAGCGGCGTGCCGAGCACGTTGATGGTGCCGAGCGCCTTGCCGGTCACGCCGGCGATCGCGCTGCCGTTCGCCGCGCTGGCGACCACGTCGACGGCCGGGCCGGTCAGGCTGGCCAGCCCGCTGGGTAGCGCGACAGTGCCGGCCCCCACATGCTTGGGCGAGTTCGCCGGCGTCACGGTGACGCTGCCGACGCCGCCGGTCATCGAGCTCCAGATCGGCGTGACGCTGATCGAAGCGGAGTCCGGGTTGGCCGCGGTCGACGAGCTGAGCGAGGCGGTGAGCGCGCGGATGCTCGCGAGCGCCGCGTCGACCTTCAGCACGGTGATCGAGGAGCCGGCGGAGCCGACGGCCGGGGTGGCGGTGGCCGCACCTGCCGTCCCTGCGATGAGCGGAGTCGCTACCACCACGGCGGCGGCGAAGGCCGCGGCGCGAGTGGAGCGGGGACGGAGAGCGAGCACGGGGACCCCCTGGGCCGGTGTCGGACGAATCGGCCTTGAGCGTCGCGAACCTGGCGGAGCGGGTCCATGGCCTAGTCGGGCTATTTCGCACTAGGCCCGACACCGCCCCCAGCCGGGACAAGCTCAGTCAGATGAAGATCAACAAGGCCGGATGTGGCGCGTCGGCACCATTCGGCTGCGAACCGGGCCGCCGTCTGGCACGCTTGTTCAGCACAGCCGAGTCGGTGGGGGGACGCCGATGACGAAATCAGCAAAAGCGATACGCGGCTCACAGCGGTCGTGTAGACACGTCTGAGCAACAAACTCATCGGCCGGCGGAAGATCAGCGCCGGCCAGCCAAGGGGAGGGCCACGTGGCCGACGCTCGCGAGCGCCTGCTCACACCGGGAGAGGTAGCAAGCCTCTTCCGCGTGGATCCGAAGACAGTCACGCGCTGGGCGGCCGCTGGCCGGATCGGCAGCATCAGGACCCCTGGCGGCCACCGACGCTTCCGCGAGTCCGAGGTCCGGGCTCTCCTGCGGGGCGACATCTCGATGGACATCGACACCCCGGCTCAGCGCCCGGCGCCCGACGCCGAGGCGGCACCCGCGACGACTACCGGGCTGAGCGACGCCGCACCCGCCTGACCCCCGGCTGAAAGCCCGCAACAGGAAGCCGGGTCAGCCTCGGTTCGTCCCGAGCTCGCCCGTCCAGCGCGTGTAGAGGTCGTGCTCGACCGACAGCGCGTCGAGCACCCGGCCCGCCACGAAGTCCACGAGCTGCTGCACGTCCCGCGCTCCGGCGTAGAACGCCGGACTCGCGGGCAGCACCACCGCCCCTGCCTCGTCGAGGGCCAGCATCTGCTGCAGGGTCGCGCGCGAGAGCGGGGTCTCGCGGGGAACCACCACGAGCGGTCGCCGCTCCTTGAGAGTCACCGCGGCCGCGCGCTGCAACAGGTCCTTGCTCAGACCCAACGCGATTCCGGCCACCGCAGCGGTGCTCGCAGGGACGACGACCATGCCCCTTGTCGGGTAGGAGCCGCTCGACGGCCCGGCCGCGAGGTCACCCGGCGCCCAGTGACCGAGCCGGTCCAGGTCGCGGTCACCCAGCCACTGCTGGGCACTGTCCTTCCAGCGCCCGTCGCCCCACTGCACCCCCGTCTCGTCGAGCAGGGTCAGGCGGGCGGCGCGGGACACGACCAGGTCCACATGCCCGCCCGCGTCGAGCAGCGCGCCGATGACGGCCTTCGCGTACGGCGTGCCACTCGCACCGCTTACCCCGACCACCCATGGCGCGCTCACGACGGCGCGCCCCGGGTGAGCAGGTCCACCAGCCCGAAGCCGAACAGCGCGATCCCCACGAAGCCGTTGGTGGTGAAGAACGACCGGGTCACCCGCGACAGGTCCGACGGCCGGACGATTGCGTGCTCGTAGCAGAACGCGACGGCGGTGATCGCGAGGCCGACGTACCACCACGGACCGAAGTCCTCCCGCACTCCGAACCAGAGGAACAGCGCGAAGGTCACGGCGTGCACCACGGCGGACGCGATCAGAGCGGTGCGCACCCCGAATCGGGCCGGCACGCTGCGCACACCGATCACGCGGTCGACCTCGGCGTCCTGGCAGGCGTAGATGAGGTCGAACCCGCCGATCCACAGCCCGACGGCAAGTCCGAGGATCACGGCCGACCAGGACCAGTGGCCGGTCACCGCTATCCAGGCGCCGATGGGGGCCACCGCCTGAGCGAGCGCGAGCACCGCATGGGGGAAGTCGGTGACCCGCTTCGCATAGGGGTAGCCGATGAGCGGGAGCACGGCGAGCGGTGCGAGGACGAGTGGCAGCGGCCCGAGTGCCGCAGCCGCGACGAGGAACACCGCCAGTGCGACGAACGCCCCCGCCATAGCCGTGCTCCGGCTAACCACTCCGGTCACCAGCTCGCGCTGGGCCGTGCGCGGGTTCCGGGCGTCGATCTCGCGGTCGATCAGTCGGTTCGCGGCCATCGCGAAGGTCCGCGCCGCCACCATCGCCACGGTGATCAGGCCGAGCACCCGCCACTGCACGATGTCCAAGCCGGTGCACGACGGATCGCCACCGGCGCTGAGGATGTCGAAGAACTCGGCGGGGCCGTGGAAGAGCGGATGTGGGTCAAAGCAACTCAACGGCCGCGCCATCGCCGTCAGCGCCGCCAGGAAGGCGAAGGGCAGCGCGAAGATGCTGTGCTCGATCACCACCAGCCGCAGGAACGCCCGCACCCTCCCCGAGCTGTCAGTGCGTGGCGGTGCTGCGGCACCCACTGGCACTGACAACTCGGGCGGCCTGCGTCGAGGTGTCACAGGCCGTACTCGCGCCAGCGAGCCGTCACCCGTTCCACCACGGCCGGGTCCTGCACAAGTGGCTCGGGCCACTCACGGGTGTATCCCTCCCCGGCGAGCTTGCGGGTGGCGTCGATCCCGGCCTTGCCACCCCAGAACTGCTGGTAGGCCGAGTGGTCGAGGTGGTCGACGGGGCCGCTGGTGACGAGCAGGTCATGGGAGTAGTCGACGTTCCCGAAGGCGCGCCAGGCCACCTCCGAGTAGTCGTGCACGTCGCAGTCGGCGTCGACCACCACGATGAGCTTCGACAGCGAGAGCAGCCCTGCGCCCCAGATCGCGTTCATCACCTTGTGGGCGTGCTTGGGGTAGCGCTTGTCGATCGAGACGATCACGCAGTTGTGGAACACGCCCTCCACCGGGAGGTCGTAGTCGACGATCTCCGGCAGCGTCAGCTTGATCAGCGGCAGGAAGAAGCGCTCGGTCGCTTTGCCCAGCGGCCCGTCCTCCTGCGGCGGGCGCCCGACCACGATGCTCTGGAAGACCGGGTCCTTCTGCATCGTCATGCACTCGACGCGGACGAAGGGGAAGTCCTCGATCGGCGTGTAGAAGCCGGTGTGGTCTCCGAACGGGCCCTCCGGCAGCCGTTCGCCGGGCTCGACCCACCCCTCCAGCACCACCTGCGCGTGCGCCGGCACCTGCAGCGGGACGGTGAGGCAGTCCACCATCTCCACCCGCTCCGACTGCACGAACCCGGCGAACAGGTACTCGTCGATCTCTGGGGGCAGCGGCGCGCTCGCCGCGTAGGTCACGGCGGGCGGGCAGCCGAACGCGATCGCCACCGGCAACCGCTCGCCCCGTCGCTCGGCCACGGCGTAGTGCGTGTTGGAGTCCTTGTGGATCTGCCAGTGCAGCGACAAGGTGCGCGCGTCCTGCTTCTGCAGCCGGTACATGCCGAGGTTGCGCGCCCCCGTCTCCGGGTGCTTGGTGTGCGTCAGTCCGAGGTTGAGGAACACGCCTCCGTCGTCGGGCCAGGCCTGAATCCCCGGGAGCGCGTCGAGGTCGACGTCCGGCCCCTTGAGCACGACCTGCTGGCACGGCGCGCCCTTGACCTTCTTGGGCGGGACGTTGCGCAGCTGCGCGACCTTGCCGAGCGCCTCGCGGAACCCGCTCCAGCCGTGTGGCAGCTCTGGCTTGAGCATCGACCCGATCCGCTCGGCGACCTCGTCGAAGGAGGCGATCCCCAGCGCCTTCGTCATCCGACGCTCGGTGCCGAAGACGTTGATGGCCAAGGGAATCCTCGCCTCGCCCACGCGGTCGAAGAGCAGTGCCGGACCGCCTTGGCGTACGACGCGCTCCACGATCTCGGTCACCTCGAGATGAGGGGAGACGGGTACGGCGACCCGCGCCAGGTCACCGTCGGCCTCGAGGTCCCGCAGCAGCTCGCGCAGGTCGGCGTACGCCATGGCTACACCCCCGCGTAGGAGTGCTTGCCGGTGATGACGAGGTTGACGCCGAAGAAGTTGAAGATCAGGCAGACCAGCGCAGCGACGGCGATCCAGGAGGCGGCCTTGCCTCTCCAGCCGGCCGTCGACCGCGCGTGCAGGTAGGCGGCGTAGGCCACCCACGTGATGAACGCCCAGGTCTCCTTCGGGTCCCACCCCCAGTAGCGCCCCCAGGCGGACTCGGCCCAGATCGCTCCGGCGATGACGGCGAAGGTCCAGATCGGGAAGCCGAGGCCGATCGCGCGCTGCGCAAGACGATCGAGCGTCTCGGCGGGCGGGAGCTTGCGCGCGAGACCCGAGAATCCGACCCGCTTTCCCTGCGCGACGAGCACCTCGTAGTGCAGCGACATCAGGTGCAGCATCGCCGCGGTGCTCCCGAGCACGAAGATCCCGGTCGCGACCACGGCGGCGGTCACGTGGATCGGCAGCCAGTAGGTGCTGAGCACCGCCTGGACCGGGCCGACACTGGTGTAGAGGACGGTGCCCGCAAGGCCCATCGACAGCAGCACGGGAGCGAGCACGAACGCGCCGAGGAAGCGGGCCTTCTCCCGCCACAGCAGCCACAGGTAGGCACCGACCACCGCGAGGCAGGTGGCGGAGATGAACTCCGTCATGTTGCCCCACGGGATCCGTCCCGCGGCGAGCCCGCGGCTGAGGATCGAGCCGGCGTGCAGCAGGAAGCCGAGGATGGTGAGGCCGACCGAGACCCGTGCGACGCGGTCCCACGTCGACCGGGCGGTGGGGCGCGGCTCGACCGGTCCTGCAGCCAGCGGCGGGCCACCTGCGCCGACGAGCTGCCGGGACTGCGCCTCAACCGCCGCCTCGACCGAGGCAGTCGCGGTGCGCGGCCCGAACGCGGCCTCGACCGCGAAGCCGAGAGCGGCCGGTGCGTAGGCAAGCAGGGCCGCGCCGAACAGGTTGTCCGAGAGCGTGGCCAGCCCGAGGTCCACCGCCACGCTCACTCCTCCCGATCAGTCGGCGCTGCCGCACCGGTGGGCACCGCGGGCAGCACCGACCGCGCCCGCGAGACCAGGTCGGCGAACTCGTGCCGGAACCCGCTCTCGTCGGTGCGGGCGAGGCCGCCCATCTCCACCACCGTACGACCCGCGCCGGCCGGCCGCGCGCGCACCCAGACCCGTCGGCGCCGCACCCGCAGCGACAGCAGCAGGCCGAGCACCATCGCAGCGGCCGCAGCCAACGCGAGGTCCTTGCCCGGGTCGTAGGTGACCTGCAGGTTGGTCCACATCCGGTAACCGTCGAAGGTGACGCTGGCTTTCCCGGCGCCGATCTGGTGGGTCTGGCCGGGGGCGAGCACGAAGCGGTCCGCCTTCGTCATCCGCGAGGTGTCGAGCCGGTACACCGACTGCGGCACCCCGCTCTCGAGGCCGAGGTTGCCGCGGTAGGCGACCACGCTGACAGCCGGGGCCAGTGCAGCAGGGAACGTCGAGACCGCGACACCGCCCTGGAGCAACCGAGTCGTGGGCGTGAACAGCGCGTCGAGGCCGAGCTGCTGCGGCTGCGCGCCCGGCACCTTCACCACGCCCGTGCTCGACAGCTGCGAGTCCTGCGGCAGGAAGGGGACCGGCCCCTGGAAGGCGACCTTCCCGGTGTCGTCCCGCACGGTGAACTCGGGGGCGTAGCCGTCGCCGAGCAGGTAGACCTTGGTCTGACCCATGACGAGCGGGTGGTTCACCTGGAGGTCGTAGCTGCGCGTCGGAGCCCCCGGACGCGGCGACCAGCGCAGCGTCGCGTCGAAGCGCTTCGCCGTACCCGCCTTGTCACCGCTGTCGTAGTACTGCGCCGCGAAGTGCTCCAGGGTCAGGGTGAACGGGGCAAGGGCTGAGTCCCTGAAGCGGTGTCCCGGCATGAAGTCGTCGTAGTTGCCGGCCGCGTTGACGAAGCTGTCGCCCTCCACGACAAGCACGGTGCCCTTGTAGCCGAACAGGCCACCCACTGCGACACCCAGCAGCAGCACGAGCAGTGCAAGGTGGAACACCAGGTTGCCGGTCTCGCGCAGGAAACCCTTCTCTGCGCGAACCGTCACCGCACCGTCGAGCTCAGGAACGAGATCGACGCGGAAGCGAGTACGCCGGACGGCATCGCGCAGCGCCTGCGCCGCCTCGTCGACAGCCAGCGATGTCTCCAACACCGCGCTCTCGGGCAGCCGCTCCAGCCGGCGCGGTGCTGCGGGAGGCCTGGCCCGCATCGCCGTGTAGTGCTTGGCAGCTCGCGGGATGACACAGCCGGCCAAGGAGATGAACAGCAGCAGGTAGGTCGCGGAGAACCACCAGCTCGAGTAGACGTCGAAGAGCGAGACGGAGCGGCGGTCGAAGATCGGCGCGAGCCGCGGATGGGCGATGAAGTAGTCGCGCACCCGGATCGGGTTCGTGTTGTGCTGCGGCAGCAGAGACCCTGGAACTGCCGCCAGCGCAACGAGAAAGAGCAGCACCAGCGCCGTGCGCATGCTCGTCAGCTGGCGCCACGAGTAGCGCACGTAACCCCAAGCGGTCAGCCGCGGCGGACGCTCCGGTGCCTGCGGCGCCGACCCCAGATCTATGGAGGTGCCCTCGTCCAGCTCCGTCATCAGATCACCGTCGTGAAGCGGTTGGTCATGTGGACCTGCATCCAGATGGTGATGTCGTTCCAGGCGCCGGTCACCAGCAGCACGCCGATCACGATCATGGTGACGCCGCCGAAGACGGTGACCGCGCGGTAGTGCCGCTTGACCACCGTGAACGCGCCCATCGCGCGTCGGTAGGCCAGCGCCGTGATGACAAACGGCAGGCCGAGCCCGGCGCAGTAGAACGCTGTGAGCAAGGCCCCTTCACCAGCCCGGCCGCTGCTGAAGGCGAGGGTCTGGATCGCACCGAGCGTGGGGCCCTGGCACGGCGCCCACCCCACACCGAACGCCACACCGAGCAAGGGCGCGCCCATCAGCCCGGCTTGCGGGAGCCGGTGAATCCGCCACTCGCGTTGCAGCAGAGGGATGTAGCCGAGGAAGGCCACTCCGAGCAGGATCGTGACGACGCCGAGGACCCGCTCGATGATGAGGATGTGGGTCTGCACAGTGGCGCCGAGTGTTCCGAACAGCGCGCCCAGGCTGACGAAGACCGCGGTGAAGCCCAGCACGAAGAGCACGCTGCCCGTGAGCACGCGGCTGCGCCGATGCCCAGGCCGACCACCGTCCACGCCGTCGGCCAGGTCGGCCCCCGACAGGCCCGTGACGTAGGAGAGGTAACCCGGCACCAGCGGAAGGGTGCACGGGGAGAGGAACGAGATCAGCCCGACCAGGAAGGCGATGGGTACGGCGAGCAGCAGCGAGCCGTCATTGATGGTGTCGGCGAACCCGT
>JAVEEJ010000232.1 GCA_030840515.1 Frankiaceae bacterium
ACGGTCGCCGAGGCGTACGGCGAGTACCAGCGCCGGTTGCGGCAGGCGAACGCCGTGGACTTCGACGACCTGATCATGACGACGGTCAACCTGCTGCAGGCGTTTCCCGACGTGGCCGAGCACTACCGGCGCCGGTTCCGCCATGTTCTGGTGGACGAGTACCAGGACACCAACCACGCGCAGTACGTGCTGGTGCGCGAGCTGGTTGGCGGGAGTGCCAGTACGGCGGAGCGGCGGACCGCGGACGGCGACCTGGTGCGCGCCGCGTCGGGACCGGTTGTCCCGCCGGCTGAGCTCTGCGTCGTCGGTGATGCCGACCAGGCGATCTACGCGTTCCGCGGCGCGACGATCCGCAACATCCTGGAGTTCGAGCGCGACTACCCCAACGCGCGCACCATCCTGCTCGAGCAGAACTACCGCTCGACCCAGACCATCCTCTCGGCGGCCAACGCGGTTATCACCCGCAACACCGAGCGCAAGCCCAAGGACCTGTGGTCGGAGGCGGGTGCCGGTGAGCCCATCACCGGTTACGTCGGCGACAACGAGCACGACGAGGCCGCGTTCGTCGCCGCCGAGGTCGACCGGTTGTCCGACACCGGCGTCGCGAAGGCCGGTGACATCGCGGTCTTCTACCGGACCAACAACCAGTCGCGCGTGTTCGAGGAGGTGTTCATCCGGGTCGGGCTTCCCTACAAGGTCGTCGGCGGGGTGCGCTTCTACGAGCGCCGTGAGGTGCGTGACGCACTCGCCTACCTGCGCGTGCTGGCGAACCCGGCCGACGTGGTGTCACTGCGCCGCATCCTCAACGTGCCGAAGCGGGGGATCGGCGACCGCGCCGAGGCCTGCGTGGAGAACTTCGCCAGCCGCGAGCGCATCGGTTTCCACGACGCGCTCGACCGCGCCGCCGAGGTGCCGGGCCTGGTGGCCCGTTCGTTGAAGAACATCGAGGACTTCACCGCGATGCTGCAGGAGCTGCGCGCCGTTGTGGCCGGTGGCGCCGCACCGGCCGAGGTGCTCGAGGCGGTGCTCGACAAGTCGGGCCTGCTCGCGGAGTTGGTCAACAGCGCCGATCCGCAGGACGAGTCGCGCGTCGAGAACCTGCAAGAGCTGGTGTCGGTTGCGGCGGAGTTCCTGGAGACAGTTCCCGACGGCACCCTCGCCGACTTCCTCGAGCGGGTGTCCCTGGTTGCGGACTCCGACGAGATCCCCGAGGGTGAGGACCACGGTGGCATGGTCACGCTGATGACCCTGCACACCGCGAAAGGCCTTGAGTTTCCAGTGGTTTTCCTCACCGGACTGGAAGACGGCGTCTTCCCGCACATGCGCTCGCTGGGCGACCCGAAGGAGCTGGAGGAGGAGCGCAGGCTCGCTTACGTCGGCATCACCCGCGCCCGCGAGCGGCTCTACGTCAGCCGTGCGGTGGTACGCAGCTCATGGGGCGCGCCGTCCTACAACCCGCCGTCTCGCTTCCTCGAGGAGCTTCCCGAAGCCCTGCTGTCGTGGCAGCGGGCGGAGTCGACGGTGAGCTCGACTCCGGCGATCGCGCGGCTCGCTGCGCGCCCCTCCGCGAAGTCGCCGGGCAACCGCCCGCTCATCTCGCTGGCCTCCGGCGATCGGGTCAGTCACGACACCTTCGGGCTGGGCACCGTCATCGCCACCGCGGGGGTCGGGGACAGCTCAGAGGCGACGGTGGACTTCGGCGACGGCGGCAAGCCGCGTCGCTTCCTGCTGCGCTACGCCCCGCTCGACAAGGTCTGACCCGACCCAGGCACGGGTCGGCGGCCTCCCCGGCTCAATCCCAGGGCTCTGCATACCGATGCTGAGCCGTGGACGACTCCGGAACCCCTGCTGGCTGGTATCCGGATCCCTACGGCAGCGGAGCGCTGCGGTATTGGGACGGCGCTACCTGGACCGCGCACGTGCAGGCGGCCCAGCAGGGCGTGATCCTGCCGTCGGCCGTGCCCGCGGGGCCGGGCTGGAGACACAGTCGCCATGCCAAGGTCGTCGCGGCGTGCGTGGCTGCGGTGCTCCTGGTGGTTGCCCTTCAGCTCGCCGGTGTCTACCCCGGACTCAGCCTCCACGTCAGCGCGTTCGCGGGCCGGGATCGTCCGGAGGTGCCGACCGGGCAGGCGGCCCCGACGGCGCACCTGACAGTGACGCCTCCGCTGACCCAGCAGCAGACTGCCGCCCTTCATCTCGGGCAGCCGGCGGGAGAGCTCGTGGTCACGCCAGCAGAGGCAGAGCGAGTTTTCGCCACGCTCTGGACGCTGCGCGAGCAGGCTGTCACGGGCGAGGACATCCCGAGGCTGCACAGCCTGGAAGCGGGCTCGGCGGCCTTCGGAGATGTGGCCCGCATCCGCTGCGGCTGCCCCATGCGCACGAGTCCCGGTGGCTATGACGAGCACGGTCTGTACGTGCCCCGCCAGGTGAGGTATCCCGCGCGCTTCGCCGTCGAAGTCGCGACGACCCAGAGCACCGGCAGCCACTGGGCGGAGATCATGGTCTTCGAGCGCGCCAGCTATGCAACCGCCTGGAAGCTGGCCTTGGACACGGGGTACACGCCCCCCGGCGGGCGGCCGCCGGCTCTCTCCCAGCCCTCAACGGATGCTCGTGGCTACCTCTTGCCGATGGACCCGCGAGAGAGCGCGTTCGCCCGCACTCTCCCTGGCCGACTTGCCGACTACTGGCAGCGGGCTAAGAACGGCGAGCGTCCCGACCCCGGCGTCTTCTCACCGGGAACCTGGACGACTCGGGAGGCGGCCAAGCTTGCCGAGCACCCACAGGGCAGCGTCTTCGCCAATGGCCTGGTCGGCCACTCGAGCTTCGCGGCATCAGGGCGACTCTTCGAGTTCTATGCCGGTGCATTCGGCGAATTGGCTTGCGGTGTGGTCTGGAACACCGTCGTCTTCACCCCACGCGGGCGCTACTACCCGCAGCAGGGCCCGGACCGCAACCAATGGGGACCTGAGCTGGCGCCCGGTCTCTATGCCTCCGTGACAGACCGCGACCAGAACCAGACCTGTTTCTCCATCAGTGGAGCTGACGCTCCGGTGGCCGTCGTGGGTGGGGACGGGCTCCATGAAGTCACCTCAAGCGGCGTGCGACTGCGCCCCTAGGAGTGAACAACCGCGAGCATGCGGGCCACTCCGCGGCGTGCTCGCAGGGACCTCCGCACTTTGATGCGGTGGCCCGGCGCCCCGGACTAGATGTAGAGGCCGCGCTTGCGCAGGAACGGCAAGGGGTTGATCGGAACCCCGCCGATGCGCACCTCGAAGTGCAGGTGCGGTCC
Source organism: Frankiaceae bacterium (assembly GCA_030840515.1). Lineage (GTDB taxonomy): Bacteria > Actinomycetota > Actinomycetes > JAVEEJ01 > JAVEEJ01 > JAVEEJ01. The sequence goes on from JAVEEJ010000232.1 coordinate 3,290, forward strand.
CGTCGCGTCGCCGGCGCTGCCGACGCGGGCGATCAGGTCGCCCGCGTGCACCCGCCCTGAACGGCGGACGAACGCCGACATGTGGCCGTAGACCGTCTCGGTGCCGTCCCAGTCGCGGATCACCATGACGTGGCCGTAGCCGGCCCGCGGCCCTGCGTAGCTGATGACTCCGTCGGTCGCGGCGTAGATGGGGGAGCCGTAGGGCGCGCCCAGGTCGATGCCCTTGTGCATCCGCCCCCACCGATACCCGAAGGGTGAGGTCAGCGGACCGCCGCTGGGCCGCACCCAGCGATGCGCCGGACGGCTGGCCTTGCGCGGCGCGTGCGCAGTGGCCGACCCGGGCTCGACGCTGCGGTGCGAGCGGTCGGCTCGGCGTACCTCCTGCAGCCGGTCCGACAGCACGGACATCGCGGTGGTCTGGGTCACGGGGGCGTGGGTCGCTGGAGCGTGGTGGGCGGCCGGCTTGTCAGCCAGCAGCGGCGGGAGCCCACCCGTGGGGAGCAGGCCGAACGTGGCGGCGACGGCGATGACCGGCAGCGGCGCACAGCGCGCCCGGCGCAGGGCGTGCGCGAGCGCGCGCTCGACAGCGTGGTGCACGGCAACTCCCGGCGTGAAGGTCGTGTAGGTCGTGTGATCGTGAAAGCGTCCGGCCCCCCGAGGCCCCCCGCGACGCGCGGACGCCCGCCCAGGGTATCGGCGCACACCCGGACCAACCAAAGTCGATCATGACCAACCCGGGCATACCGGCCGAGGTGGGCAGGAATGCCCAGGTCAGGAGCCGGTCGAGGCCTTGTGGCGAGTACGCCGGACGGCTGGGCGCCCCACCCGCTCCGGCGGCGTCGCCTCGGGCCGGGTGAGCATGGGCGTGACACCCGCGGTGCGGGTCGACCCGTCGGCGTCGAGGTGCGCCAGGGTCGTGCAGATCTCGTGGACGACCTTGCCGTGGATCGGGAGCGACATGTGCCCGACGCCGCGCACGAAGACGTTGCGGACAACGAGGTCCTCGTGCTCGAGGCAGGCCGAGCGCTTGGGCACGATCAGCTGGTCGAGGTCGGTCCAGAACGAGACGAACCGGGTGCGCAGCCCGGGGGCAGGCTCGGCCAGCTCGGTCATGAGATCGCTGGTCGGACGCAGCTGGCGGCAGATCCGCTGCGGCAGTAGGTGCGCTGCGCGGGTGCCGGCGTGCGGCGAGCCCAGGGTGACCAAGGTGTGCACGCGCTGGTCGCCCCCGAGGCGCTGCACGTAGTAGCGCGCGATGATCCCGCCCATGGAGTGGCCCACCACGTGGACCCGCTCGAACCCGGTCTCAGCGCACAGCGCCTCGACCTGCTCGCCGAGCGTGCGGGCGGCGAGGCGCACGTCGGAGGTGAACACCGGGTAGTTCATCGTCATGACCCGGCCGAACCCGCGCCGGCGAAGACCGCGGCGCAGCAGCGTGAAGATCGAGCGGTTGTCGACCAGGCCATGGACCAGCAGGATCGGCGTACCCGCCGCCTCGACGTCGCCGATCACCAAGCCGCGCTGAATCGGCGGGAGCCCCTCGAGTGTGTAGCGGGCATCGCCGGTCCGGGCCCGCTCCTGCATGAAGCCCAGCGGGTAGAGCGCGAGATGAGCCGCGATCCAGGCCGCTTCCACAGCGGCGCCGCGCACTCCCGACGGGCTGCAGACCGCCCTCATGCCCGCGCTTGTCGCCGCTCGCGCGCGCCCCACGGCTTGCCTCACCGACACCTCCGCTGCGCGCGCACCATGGGGGCCTACCCCGGCGACGCTAGCGGAAAGCCCAGGCGCCGCAGGCACTCTGGGTCGCGTGTCGGTGCCGGCTATGGCCCGCCCGGCAGGGGATTGGACCAGCGAGTACGCCGGGCGGTCAGCCGGGTCTCCTGAGGGATCGCCGCGAGGGCGGCGAGCTCGGCGGCGACGGCACGTCGCAGCGGGTCAGGCTCGGCCTGCACCATCGCGTCGGCGAAGCCGAGCCGCAGCAGATCCGCGGGAGCTAGTGCAGCCCGGTCGGCCGCCTCCTCCGGCGTCAGTCGCAGCGCGGCCGCCGCCCCTTCCGGAGCGAGGGCGGTGAAGTAGCCCAGTGGGGTCACCAGCACCCGGTCGGCGACGCTGGCAGCGAGCGCGCCGCCGGAGCCCCCCTCACCGTGGACCACCGCCAGGGTGGGGGAGGCGCACGCCAGGACCGCCCGCATCGCTGCGGCGATGGACGGCGCGATCCCGGCAGCCTCGGACTCAGCCCCCGGCTCAGCGCCTGGCGTGTCGACGAGCAGCAGCAGGTCTGAGCCAAGCCGTGACGCGGTGGTGGCCGCGCGCTCGAGCAGCCGGTAGCCGCGGGGAGTGGGGCGCGCGTCTCGCGTTGCCGCAAGCGCGACGCCGACCGTCGGCCGACCGCAGGCGCTGTGACCCGCGACAGCCCGCACGCTCGCGTCGCCGCGCAGCTCGACCAGGTCGTCGAG
>JAVEEJ010000265.1 GCA_030840515.1 Frankiaceae bacterium
GTCGGGGCGGCCCTCGTAGATGCCAGCGCAGCCGCTTCCGTAGATGCAGGTCCAGCGCGAGCACAGCCAGGTCAGGTCCGCGCGGATCACCTGATCGGCATCGGCGGGATCGGGGAACTCCGCCCACTCACGGGGGAAGTCGAGCATCACCTCGGGCACACGCACACCCTAGGCTGAAGCCGTGGACGAGCCGCAGCAGCCTCGCGCCGCGGAGGCCGTCGTGGTGCCCGCGGCGAAGGTCGCGCTGTCCACCGCCTCGACCTACCCGGAGTCCACGGCAACGGCTTTCGAAGTCGCCTCCAGGCTCGGGTACGACGGAATCGAGGTCATGGTTTGGACCGATCCGATCAGCCAGGACGTCGACTCACTGCGTCGGCTGTCGGACTACCACCAGGTCCCGATCCTCGCCATCCACGCGCCGTGCCTGCTCATCACGCAGCGGGTGTGGGGCACCGACCCGTGGGCGAAATTGCAGCGCGCGCAAGCGGCGGCCGAGCTGCTCGGGGCCGAGACCGTCGTCGTCCATCCGCCGTTCCGCTGGCAGCGCGACTACGCCCGGGGCTTCGTCGAGGGCATCCAACGGATGGCGGGCGAGACCGACGTGCGGTTCGCCGTCGAGAACATGTTCCCGCTGCGCGCCCGCGGTCGCGAGGTCGTCCCCTACAGCCCGCACTGGAACCCGGTCGACGAGGACTACCTCCACTTCACGCTCGACCTGTCCCACACCGCGGTGTCGCAGACTGATGCCATCGCCCTCGCCGCCGAGATGGGTGAGCGCCTCGCGCACGTGCACATCGCGGACGGAAGCGGTTCGGCGCGCGACGAGCACCTGGTCCCTGGCCGGGGTGAGCAGCCGTGCGCCGTACTCCTCGAGCAGCTCGCTGTGCAGTCCTTCGAGGGCGTCGTGGTGGTCGAGGTGAACACCCGCAAGGCCGAGACCAGGGCCGACCGCGAGGCCGACCTCGCCGAGGCGCTCGCCTTCACTCGGCTCAACCTCGTGGCTCCCGCCTTGACGCGCCGGCCCTGATCCGGTGACGACGGCGCGGTTCGAGCAGATCGTCGACGAGTACGACGCCGCTCGGCCCGACTACCCAGGGGGCGTGTACGACGCGTTGTCGGAGGCGGTCGGCGGTCTGTCAGGCCGCAGGGTCGTCGAGGTCGGCGCCGGGACGGGCATCGCCACCCGCCAGCTCGTCGAGCGCGGTGCCCAGGTCGTCGCGGTCGAGCTCGGGGAGAACATGCTCCGCCGGCTCGTGGAGCGCAGTCCGGCTGTGAGCGCCGTGCGCGCGCGGGGTGAGGCGCTGCCCTTGATCGACGGATCGGCAGACCTGGTCTGCGCTGCGCAGGCCTGGCACTGGGTCGACCCGGTGAAGGGTGTTGCCGAGGCGGCACGGGTGCTGCGGCCCGGTGGCGCCTTCGCCGCCTGGTGGAACAGCGACTCGCTTCCTGAGAACCCGTGGGTCGACCGGCACAACGAGTGGCTTGACGCGCACAACCCCGCCTGGCGCGTGGCGCGTCGCCGCAACGACGACGACTGGCTCGGCGCCCTCGAAGCGACGGGCTTCCAGCTGGACCGCGAGCCGAAGGTCTTCCGCTGGACCCGGGTCATCGCGTTGGACCGCTTCATCCAGTGGCTGGCTTCGAAGTCCTACGTCCACCTGGCACAGGGCCGTGACGACTTCCTCGCGGCTGAGCGGCTGGCGATCCTGAAGGAGTTCCCCGACGGCCTGGTGACGGAGAACTTCGCGACCGCGCTGTGGGTCGCCCGGCGGACCTCGTAGCCTCCTCCCGTGCTGCTCCGTCGCCCGATCCTCGCCGCCTCCCGCTCCGGCCGGCTGCGCCACGTCATCGAGACCGCCCCGGTCTCTCGGTCCGTGGTGAAGCGGTTTGTCGCCGGCGCGACGGTCGAGGACGCCGTCCGGGCCACGCGTGCGTTGGTCGAGGACGGCCTGCACGTCAGCCTCGACCACCTCGGTGAGGACACCACCGAGGCCGCCCAGGCGGCGTCCACGATGAAGGCCTACCTGCTGCTGCTCGATCGGCTTGCCGAGAGCGACCTCACCCCAGCGGCAGAGGTCAGCGTCAAGCTCAGTGCCGTGGGTCAAGCGCTCGACGAGTCGATGGCGCTCGACCACGCCCGCGAGATCTGCGACGCGGCGAGCCATGCCGGCACCACGGTGACCATCGACATGGAAGACCACACCACCACCGACTCCACCCTGCGCATCGTCGAGGCGCTGCGCGCTGACTTCCCATGGACCGGCGCCGTGCTCCAGTCCTACCTCCACCGCACGGAGGACGACTGCAGCGCTCTGGCCACGCCAGGATCGCGGGTGAGGTTGTGCAAGGGCGCCTACAAGGAGCCGGAGTCGGTGGCCTACCAGAGCACCGGTGAGGTCGACCGCTCCTACATCCGCTGCATGCAGGCGCTCTTCGACGGTGCCGGATACCCGATGCTGGCGACTCACGACCCACGGCTGATCGAGATCGGCGAGACCATGGCGGTGCGCAGTGGGAAGCGCAAGGGCGACTACGAGTTCCAGATGCTCTACGGGATCCGGCCCGACGAGCAGCGGCGACTCGCCGCGTCGGGGGAGAAGGTGCGGGTCTACCTGCCCTACGGCGACGAGTGGTACGGCTACCTGATGCGACGCATGGCGGAGCGCCCGGCCAACCTCTCGTTCTTCCTGCGCGCCTTGATGTCGAAGGGCTGAGCCAGATGACCACGGTGGCCCTGCTCGGCGCGGGAAAGATGGGCGAGGCGCTGCTCTCCGGCCTGCTGCGCGCGGGCACACCCCCGGCGGAACTCCTGATCACCACCCGCCGTCCTGAGCGGGCCGCCTACCTCAGCGACCGCTACGGCGTAGCGGCG
>JAVEEJ010000325.1 GCA_030840515.1 Frankiaceae bacterium
TGAGCGGCGCGGTCGTCGTACTCCCCGGGGACGCCCCCCTCATCCGCACCGAGAGCCTCACGGTCCTGCTGGATGCCCACAGCAACAGCGGCGCGGGCAGCACTCTGCTCACCGCCGTGGTGCCCGATCCCGCTGGCTACGGCCGGGTCGTCCGGGACGGGACCGGCAAGGTCGAGGGAATCGTCGAGCACAAGGACGCGAGCGCCACTCAACTCGACATCACCGAGGTCGGCACCAGCATCTACGCCTTCGACGCGGCCAAGCTCACCGACGCGCTCGGCAAGATCACGACCGACAACGCGCAGGGCGAGGAGTACCTGACCGACGTCGTCGGAATCCACGCGACTGCGGGGGAGACCGTCGACGCCGTCGTGCTCAAGGACCACCGGGAGGCGCTCGGCGTCAATGACCGGGTGCAGCTCAGCCAGCTGGCGCGCATGCTCAACGACCGGCTGCTCGAGGGCCACATGCGCAACGGCGTCACCATCCTCGATCCGGCCACGACGTGGGTCCACGCCACGGTCACGGCTGACCCCGACGCGGTCATCCACCCGAACACCCAGCTGCGCGGCGTCACGCACCTCGGCGAGGGGGCGGAGGTGGGTCCGAGTACGACGCTCACTGACACCGCCGTCGGCGCAGGCGCCGTGATCCGCAACAGCGTCTGTGAGGGAGCCGACGTCGGCGAGCAGGCGACGGTCGGCCCCTTCGCCTACCTGCGGCCCGGGAGCAAGCTTGGCCGCAAGGCCAAGGTCGGCGGCTTCGTCGAGATCAAGGCATCCACAATCGGCGTCGGCAGCAAGGTCCCGCACCTGTCCTACGTGGGGGACGCCGTGATCGGCGAGGGGTCCAACATCGGGGCTGCAACGATCGTCGTGAACTACGACGGGCAGGACAAGCACCGCACCGAGATCGGCGACCACGTGCGGATCGGCTCTGACACGATGCTCGTGGCACCGGTGACCATCGGCGACGGTGCCTACACGGCAGCGGGCTCAGTGATCACCGAGGACGTTCCGCCGGGCGCCATCGGCGTCGGGCGGGCGCGGCAGCGCAACATCGATGGGTGGGTGCAGCGCAAGCGGCCGGGCACACCGGCTGCGGAGGCTGCGGAGAAGGCACGCAACACCACACCACAGGGGGATGGCACGTGACCGGCATCAAGACCGCCACCGAGAAGAAGCTCATGCTCTTCTCCGGCCGCGCTCACCCCGAGCTCGCCGCACAGGTGGCCGAGCAGCTCGAGATCGAGGTCACCCCGACGGCGGCGTATGACTTCGCCAACGGGGAGATCTTCGTGCGCTTCGAGGAGTCGGTCCGCGGCTCCGACGCATTCGTGATCCAGAGCCACTCGACGCCGATCAACCAGTGGATCATGGAGCAGCTGATCATGGTGGATGCGCTGAAGCGCGCCTCCGCCAAGCGCATCACCGTCGTCATGCCGTTCTACGGCTACGCCCGGCAGGATAAGAAGCACCGCGGTCGCGAGCCCATCAGCGCGCGCCTGATCGCCGACATCTTCAAGACCGCCGGCGCCGACCGGCTCATGGCCGTCGACCTGCACACCAGCCAGATCCAGGGGTTCTTCGACGGACCGGTGGACCACCTGTTCGCCCTCCCGCTGCTGGCCGACTACGTGGCGAAGCGCGTCGACCGGGACAACATCACGATCGTCTCCCCGGACGCAGGCCGGGTGCGGGTGGCGGAGCGCTGGACCGACCGGCTCGGTGCGCCGCTGGCGATCATCCACAAGCGCCGCGACCCGTCGGTCGCCAACGAGGTGAAGGTCTTCGAGGTCGTCGGTGACGTCAGCGGCCGCACCTGCGTGATCGTCGACGACATGATCGACACGGCGTCAACGATCACCAAGGCGGCGGACGCGCTCTTCGACAACGGCGCCGCCGACGTGATCGTGACCGCCACCCACGGCGTGCTGAGCGGGCCCGCCGTGGACCGCCTGAAGAACAGCCGCATCTCTGAGGTGATCATCACCGACACCCTGCCGATCCCCGATGACCGGCACTTCGACAAGCTGACCGTGCTGTCCATCGCTCCGCTGGTGGCGCGGGCGATCCGCGAGGTCTTTGACGACGGCTCGGTGACCAGCCTCTTCGACGGCAACGCCTGAGGGAGCACGCCCTTCCCCGCGTTGAGCGTGGGGAGTAGCGTCCCCCCCATCGTCTTAGGGGGGACATTCGTCATGACCGTCACATTCTCTGCGCGCCGCCTGCTCGTGGTCCTACTCGCGCTCGCGCTGGCCAGCGCCGCGCTCTTGCTCGGATCCGGCGGAGGGGGCGCGGGCCGCGCCATTGCTGCCAGCGCGCCGGGGTCCGTCAGCTGCACCGGCTCGGCTCAGGGGACGATCACCAAGAGCACCGTCAACGGGGTCCCCAACACGGTGCAGATCATCGTCTCGTCGCACGGGGTCAACGTCCCCATCGACTCGGCCTCAGGTCAGGCGAGCGGGAAGCGCCAGCACCGTCCGATCACGTTCTCCAAGGTCACAGACATCAGCAGCGTCGGCCTCCTCAAGGCGATGACCACGAATGAGAACCTCACCAGCTGCGTGTTCCGCTACTACGTCGTCAACGCCAACGGCACCATCACCAACTACTACACGGTGACGATCAACAACGCGCACGTGAGCGCCTACAGCTTCAGCCACAGCAGCAGCGACACGGAGAACTGGTCGCTCGTCTACCAGACGATCAGGTGGCAGGTCGGCGCTGCCGTGCTGCAAGACACCTGGGCCACCCCGGCCTGAACCGTCGCCCGGTCAGCTCCGGGCGGTCAGAGGCAGATGAAGCCGTAGCGGCGGTCGCCCTTGCGCAGCTCGGCGGTCCGGTAGGGCGACTGCACCACGCGCGACCCGGCCGCCACCTCGCGGTCGATCGCTGCCCACGCCAGCCCCGGCCGCTTCACCACCGGGTCCTTGGTGCTGTAACGAGCGGGCGAGGAGTTGCCCTCCACGAAGCCCGCCTTGTCCACCTCGTCGTGGTGGGCCCCGGTGTAACGCAGGATGTAGAGGCCGAGGTCGATGTCGACGACGTACACGAGCCCGTTCTGGATCACGGGGTAGCTCCACATCGCGCCGGTCCACTTCTCCTGCTTCGACGAACCGCGTGGGGTGTCGGTCGGCAGCAGCGGCGTCGAGGCGGTCTTGGAGAAGAACAACCGCTCGTCGCGCAGGTCGGGCGTGAAGCCCGGACGGGGCACGAAGGCGCCGGTCTCCTTCATGGCGGCCGGCTTGGTGATGTCGACGGCGCGTAGGCCACCGGCATACCACGTGAGCAGCGTGACGTGCGGGAACACCGTCTGGTTGTGCGCCGAGAAGGTGCCGTTCTTCTTGCCACACGTCGTCGGGTCGTTCTCCGGCAGCTTGAACTCGCCGAGCTGCTTCGGGGCGTTCGGGTCGGAGACGTCGGCTGTGCGCAGCCAGCCGAACGGGCAACCGTGGCCCGCGTTGGCGTAGTCCTCCTGGCCCATGACGGCGACCTTGCCGTCGGGTGCGACGACGACTGAGTGCACGTCGTGGCCGTAGTCGATGCGGCCGATGCCGGCCGGCCGCGCGACCCCAACCGGCGCGCCACCCGGAGGAGACGCCAGCAACGAGGTGTCCAGCACGTAGGTCCCGTAGTCCCAACCGCTCAGGTAGGCCTTCGTGCCGTCGCCGCTGACCGAGATGGAGTGGGCGTAGCCCGAGCCCGACTCATCGGCGAAGTCGATCGTCTTCACCGCCTGGTCGGCGACGAGGTCGTAGACGCCGACCAGCTTCGGTGCCGCCGGGTCGGCGAGGTCGACCACCTCGAGGTCGGGGGAGTAGATCGTGAACGTCACGTAGGCCAGCGCCCGACCCGGGTGGGCGCGGTCCTTCCACAAGAAGAACTCGTGCGGCGACCGGGCGCCGAAGTCGTAGGTCGAGAGCAGCTTCGGCTTGGTGCAGCTGCGGATGTCGTAGGTCTTGAGGTTGTTCACCGACGGACCGCCGGTGGCCCCGGCTCCGGTGGACCCGGAGTAGGTCATCACGACGAGGATGCCCAGGCCGGCGTCGGCGCGCAGTTCGCGCTGAGTGGCGTTGGCGATCGCGGGGATGGTGCCGACTCGGCGCGGTTTGCGCGGGTTGGAGACGTCGACGATGGCGACGCCGCCCTGCGGGCGCACGCGCCCGTAGGTGCGGTCGCCGATGTAGGCGCACGTGCCGGCGACTGCCAGCGGGGAGTTCATGCCGCGCTGGCCCAATGCTTCGTGGCCGAGCAGCGTGAAGCCCTTGGTCAGCCCGTAGCTCGACGCCGTCCCGACCGTCACGGTCGACGCGGCGGTCGAGGAGGAGACCGGAAGCGCCACGGCAAGTGCTGCCAGGACTCCCAGGACGCGGCGGGTGTGACGCACGGTGGACCTCCAGATGAGCCCGGCTCTAGCCCTGGGTTCGACGCCTGCGCACCGGCTCCTGCCGCTCCGGTAGACTCCTCCGCTGTTGCCCAGCCCCCTGGCTGAGGCACCCACTGCGCCAGCGAGTCAGCCCACTGCAAGGAGAGCACCGCCGTGTCCGAGGTCATCGCCACCGAGCCCCGCACCGAGTTCGGCAAGGGCGCCGCTCGGCGTGTGCGCCGCGAAGGCAAGGTGCCGGGCGTGCTCTACGGCCACGGCACCGAGCCGCGCCACGTGAGCCTGCCGGGCCACGACCTCATGCTCGCCCTCAAGCACGGTGGCGCCAACACGCTGCTCGAGCTCGACCTCGGCACTCTCGGCAAGGAGCTCGCGCTCGCCAAGGCCGTCGTCCGCGACCCGATCAAGGGCTTCCTCGAGCACATCGACCTGCTGCTCGTCCGTCGCGGCGAGAAGGTCTCCGTAGACATCCCGCTGCACATCACCGGTGAGATCGCCCGCGACGGCCTGCTCGAGACCACCCTCACCTCGATCCCGGTCGAGGCCGAGGCCACCAACATCCCGGAGTCGATCGAGGTCAGCGTCGAGGGCCTGCAGGTCGGCGACGCGATCCACGCCCGCGACCTCAACCTGCCCGAGGGCACCACGCTCACCGGCGACCCGGACGCGACCGTCGTGCACGTGCTCGCGGCGCCCACCGCCGAGCAGATGGAGTCCGAGGGCCAGGGCGACGCGCCGGAGCCGGTGGCCGCACCGGTCGAGGCCGCGGAGGCCCCTGCCGAGGAGACGGCCGAGAGCGCGGAGTAGTCGCCGTACTCGCACCCGCCCATGGCTGACCGCGGTTCGGCGATGGACAGCTGGCTCGTCGTCGGCCTGGGCAACCCGGGCCCGTCCTACGCCGGCAACCGGCACAACGTCGGCTTCATGGTGCTCGACCTGCTCGGCGAGCGGCTCGGCGCGAAGTTCAAGGCCCACAAGGGCCGTGCGGATGTCATCGAGGGCCGCCTCAGCGAGAAGCGCGCCGTGCTGGTCAAGCCGAAGTCCTACATGAACCTCTCCGGGGGTCCGGTCGCGGCGATGCGTGACTTCTTCAAGGTGCCGAGCGAGCGCATCGTCGTGGTGCATGACGAGTTGGATGTCGAGTACGGCGCCCTTCGCGTCAAGCTCGGCGGCGGGGACAACGGCCACAACGGCCTGAAGTCGCTGCGCGCGGCGTTGGGCGGCGGGGAGTTCTACCGCGTGCGGTTCGGGATCGGTCGCCCGCCGGGACGGCAGGACCCGGCCGACTGGGTGCTCAAGGACTTCAGCGCGACGGAGCGCAAAGACCTCCCGCTCCACATCGACCGCGCCGCTGACGCCGTTGAGTCGCTGCTGGCTGAGGGCCTCGAGCGGACGCAGCAGCAGTACAACGGCTGACAGAAGCTGAGGTCGACGCTGCTCAGGCCGACGCGACTTGCGCGCTGTGGCGACGACCGACGCTGGTGATCAGTGCCAGGAAACCGGCGGCGGCGGTGATGGCCAGCGCGGACTTCGGGTGCCCGCTCTGCGAGACCAGCACGCCCGCGAGTCCGTTGCCGAGCGCGGCCCCGCCGAAGATGCCTGTCGACAGCCACGCGTAGGCCTCCGTCGTCGTGCCCGGTGGCGCATGCTCCGCGAGCAGCTGCGAGTTGACGACGAAGAACGGCGCGATGGTCATGCCGTAGACGAGGAGCAGCCCGCCCAGCGACCGGACGCCGACAGCCAGCAGCGGAGCCACGCTGACCAGGCAGACGAGGAGCAGCACGACGCGGTACTGGCGTTCCACCGAGCGACTCGGGTTGACGGCGCCGTACCCGATCCCGCCCAACATCGAGCCGAAGGACCACAGGGCGAGCACGACACCGGCGGCGCCGAGGTGGTCGTGCTGCTCGGCGAGCGCGGGTACGCCGACGTCGACAGCTCCGAATCCGATGCCGATGAAGCACACCGCGAGCAGCAACCCGCGCACCCGGGTGCTGCGCAGTGGGCCGAGCCGATGCTGCTCGCGCGCCTCGACCGGCGACCACGCGCGCGACAGCGGATTGGCTGCCAGCGCGAGCGCGCCAAGGCCACCGATGACTCCCGCCACACCCAGCGCCAGCCGTGGTCCGCCCAGGGCCTGGCAGATCGCCACTGCAAGGGGACCCAGCACGAAGCTGACCTCGACCAGCACCGCCTCCAGAGCGAAGGCAGCCGCCCGGGCTGAGGCCTCCGGCAGCCCGGCCCAGATGGTGCGCATCGACGGGCCGAAAGGCGGGAAGAACGCGCCGCCCAGCGCGGCTCCCACCGCCACCAGGGGGAGCGGCAGCCCGACGAGCGGCACCGCCAGCGCAGCGAACAGGCCCGCAGGGAAGCCGAACGCCGACACCCGAAGCACGCCGGTCTGCCCGTCGCGATCGGCGCGACGGGCCCGCACGGGAGACAGCAGCGCGAACCCGATCGAGAACGCCGCTGCGGCCGTGCCGCCGACGGTGTACGACCCGCCCTCTGACCGCACCAGCAAGATGATCGCGAGGCCGGCCATGCCCGCGGAGATCCGTCCCAGGGTGCTGGCGGTGAGTGCTCCCCGCGCACCGGGGATCATCAGGACCGAGCGGTACCTCGCCAGCAGTCCCATGCGGCCATCCTGCTGCAGCCCGCGTAGGCTCGCCGTGCCGGGTGAACCTGCTCGGTACCCCCGGTCAGCGTTGCTGCCCGGGCCAGCCGTGTTGCCCTGGGAGCCCTAACCGCCGTGAGCCTTGCCGGCCTGATCGACCTCGTCTCAGCTGACCCTGCGGTCAGCGAGGCCATCGTTGCCGCGCGCGGCGGCGAGCGGCCGGCACTCGACCTGTCGGCCCCCACTCCGCTGCGGCCGCTGCTCGTCGCGGCCCTCGCCTCAGACCGTGGCGCCGACCGGCCGGTGCTGGCCGTGACGGCCACCGGGAGGGAGGCCGAGGACCTCGCGCTCGCGCTGCGCAGCCTGCTGCCCGCGGACGAGATCGCGGAGTTCCCGGCCTGGGAGACCCTGCCGCACGAGCGGCTCTCGCCCCGGGCCGACACCATCGGGCGGCGCCTCGCCGTGTTGCGCCGACTGCGTCACCCCGACCCGAGCGATCCCGCGACCGGCCGGATCCGCGTCGTGGTCGCCCCTATCCGCAGCCTGCTGCAGCCGATGGTGGCGGGCCTCGGCGACCTCGAGCCGGTCGGCATCCGCGCCGGTGACGAGGTCGAGCTCGACGACATCGTGCAGCGGCTCGCGGCGGCGGCGTACTCGCGCGTCGACCTGGTCGAGAAGCGCGGTGAGTTCGCCGTGCGCGGTGGGATCGTCGACGTGTTCCCCCCCACCGAGGAGCACCCGGTCCGGGTCGAGCTGTGGGGGGACACGGTCGAGGAGGTGCGCTGGTTCAGGGTCGCCGACCAGCGCTCGCTCGAGGTCGCGGAGCACGGGCTGTGGGCACCGCCGTGTCGTGAGCTGTTGCTCACCGATGAGGTGCGGGCACGGGCCCAGGCCTTGGCGGACCAGCATCCCGAGCTGGCCGAGCTGCTCGGCAAGCTAGCCGAGGGCATCGCCGTGGAGGGCATGGAGTCGTTCGCGCCTGTGCTCGTCGACCACATGGAGCTGCTCATCGACCAGCTGCCCGCCGGTGCGCATGTGCTGGTCTGCGACCCCGAGCGGGTGCGCACCCGGGCCCACGACCTGGTCGCCACCAGCCGCGAGTTCCTCGACGCGTCCTGGGCGAGTGCAGCCGGCGGGGGGCAGGCGCCGATCGACCTCGGCGCGGCCGCCTACCGGACCATCGCCGACGTCCGCGAGCACGCAGCCGAGCTGGGCCTGCCGTGGTGGACGGCGAGCCCGTTCGTCGCCGATGAGGAGCTCGACGAGGACGCCCTCGTGGTGCACGCGGTCGCTGCGGAGTCCTATCGCGGCGACACCGCCCGTGCCCTCGCCGACGTCAAGGGGTGGCTGGCCGAGGGATGGCGCGTCCTGCTCACCACCGAGGGCCACGGCCCGGCCGAGCGCCTGGTCGAGGTGCTCGGCGGCGAGGGGATCGGAGCCCGGCTCGAGCCGAGCCTCGACGCGGCCGCTCCCGAAGGAGTGGTGCAGGTCAGCACCAGCTGTCTCGAGCACGGCTTCGTCGCCGGGGAGCTGCGCCTCGCGGTGCTCACCGAGTCGGACCTCATGGGCCAGCGCAACTCGACCAAGGATCAGCGCCGGCTGCCGAGCCGTCGTCGCAACCAGGTCGATCCGCTGCAGTTGCGCCCGGGCGACTACGTGGTGCACGAGCAGCATGGCGTCGGCAAGTACATCGAGATGGTGCAGCGAACGGTTGCCGGCGCGACCCGCGAGTACCTGGTCATCGAGTACGCGCCGTCGAAGAAGGGCCAGCCGGGGGACCGGCTCTTCGCCCCGACCGACTCGCTCGAGCAGATCACGCGCTACGTCGGCGGCGAGCAGCCCGCGCTGGACAAGATGGGCGGCTCCGACTGGGCACGCCGCAAGGGACGGGCGCGCAAGGCCGTGCGCGAGATCGCAGCCGGTCTGATCCGCCTCTACTCCGCGCGGATGGCCTCACCGGGCCACGCCTTCGCACCCGACACCCCGTGGCAGCGCGAGCTCGAAGACGCCTTCCCCTACGTCGAGACGCCGGACCAGCTCGCCTGCATCAACGAGGTGAAGGCCGACATGGAGCAGGCGGTCCCGATGGACCGGGTGATCTGCGGTGACGTCGGCTACGGCAAGACCGAGATCGCGGTGCGTGCTGCGTTCAAGGCGGTTCAGGACGGCAAGCAGGTCGCCGTACTCGTGCCCACGACTCTCCTTGTCCAGCAGCATTTCTCGACCTTCGCCGAGCGTTACGCACCGTTCCCGGTGAAGGTCGCCGCGCTGAGCCGCTTCCAGAGCGAGAAGGAGGCGAAGGCGGTGATGCAGGGGATCACCGACGGGACGATCGACGTGGTCATCGGCACCCACCGCCTGTTCTCCAGCGACGTGAAGTTCAAGGACCTCGGGCTTGTGGTGGTCGATGAGGAGCAGCGGTTCGGCGTCGAGCACAAGGAGCACCTCAAGGCGCTGCGCATCGCGGTGGACGTCCTGACGATGTCGGCGACGCCCATCCCGCGGACGCTCGAGATGAGCATCACCGGCATCCGGGAGATGTCGACGATCCAGACGCCTCCGGAGGAGCGCCACCCGGTCCTCACCTTCGTGGGCGCGTACGACGAGCGGCAGATAGCTGCTGCGATCAGGCGCGAGCTGCTCCGCGAGGGGCAGGTGTTCTTCGTGCACAACCGCGTCGACTCGATCGACAAGGCGGCCGCACGGCTGCGCGACCTGGTGCCGGAGGCGCGCATCGCCACTGCCCACGGCCAGATGAGCGAGGACGCTCTCGAGCAGGTGATGGTCGACTTCTGGGAGAAGGACTTCGACGTCCTCGTCTGCACCACCATCGTGGAGAGCGGACTGGACATCTCCAACGCCAACACCCTCATCGTTGAGCGGGCCGACCTGCTCGGGCTCTCGCAGCTCCACCAGCTGCGCGGGCGTGTGGGACGTGGCCGGGAGCGCGGCTACTCCTACTTCCTCTACCCGGCCGAGAAGCCGCTGACGGAGACCGCGCACGACCGGCTGGCGACCATCGCGCAGAACACCGACCTGGGTTCGGGCATGGCGGTGGCGATGAAGGACCTCGAGATCCGCGGCGCCGGCAACCTGCTCGGCGGCGAGCAGTCGGGGCACATCGCGGCCGTCGGGTTCGACCTCTACGTGCGGCTGGTCGGGGAGGCGGTCGCGGAGTTCAAGCACGGCGGCCCTGCCGAGGAGCTCGGCGAGATCAAGGTCGACCTGCCGATCGACGCGCACCTGCCCCACGACTACGTCCCCGGCGAGCGGCTCCGGCTCGAGGCCTACCGCAAGATCGCCGAGGTGGCGGACCCCGCGGGCCTCGAGGACATCCGCGCCGAGCTCACCGACCGCTACGGGCCGTTGCCGGTCCCGGTGGAGAACCTGCTGGCCGTGGCCGCCTTCCGGCTGCATGCGCGTACGGCGGGCCTGCGTGAGGTGACCATGCAGGGACAGCTGGTGCGGTTCGGCCCGGTCGACCTGCGCGAGTCGCAGGAGCTCCGGCTCCAACGGCTCTACCCGAAGACCCTCCTCAAGCCCGCAGTCCGTACGATTCTCGTTCCGAGGCCGACCACCGCAAGGATCGGTGGGCAGCCGCTGCGTGACATGGAGCTCCTCGCCTGGTGCCGGGACCTCGTGGACGCGGTGCTGCTCGACCGCCCAGCGGCCGCCGCCGGCTGACGCCAGATCAAGAAGGGCTCCTCTGTGACGCGCACTGCCCGCACGTTCGTGGCCATCGCCGCAGCCGCTCTGGCCGTGACCGCCTGTGGGCCGGCGCGCCCGGGAGCCGCCGCCGTCGTGGGCAGCAGCCGCATCACCGTCGACGACCTGCATGCGCTGACTGCGCGCGCCCTCGCCGACCCAGCGGCCGAGCAGAAGTTCCCGGACAAGGCAGCCTTCCAGCGCCGGGAGCTCAACCAGCTGATCGAGCACCGGCTCTTGCAGGTCGCAGCCGACAAGCTCGGCGTGCACGTCGCACCCGGCGACGTGGACGCGCGTCTCAACCAGTACGTGACGCAGGCGGGAGGCCTGACCCAGCTGCAGAAGAGCGCCGCCGGCGACGGCGTGGCGCCGGCCGACCTCCGCACGGCGGTGAGCGACCTGGTGCTCGGCGACGCGCTGGCGGACAAGCTCACCGCCGACACCAAGGTCGACCCGCAATCGCTCCAGGCCGCCTACCAGGCCAACATCGACCAGTTCGACCGGGTGCGCAGCGCGCACATCCTCGTCGCGAGCGAGACCCTCGCCCGCTCGCTGCTGGCGCAGGCGAAGGCCGCACCGACGAAGTTCGCCGCGCTCGCCTCGAAGTACTCCACCGACCCGGGGTCCAAGCCCAAGGGCGGCGAGCTGGGCTTCGCGGGACGCAGCCAGTTCGTGAAGCCCTACGCCGACGCCATCTTCGCCGGTAAGCCGGGCGACATCGTGCTGGCGCACAGCGAGTTCGGCTGGCACGTCATCAAGATCGAGGAGCGGCAGACCACCACGCTGGCCGAGGCTGCACCTCAGCTGCGCCGCACGATCCTCGGTCAGGCTCGCGACAAGGCGCTCTCGGACTACCTGGCCGAGACGGCGAAGCGGCTCAAGGTGAGCGTCAGCCCGCGCTACGGCAAGTGGGACCAGAAGACCCACTCGGTGGTGGCAGCGGACGACGGACTGTCCACCCCGCCGGGGTCGGGCGCGACCCCCACACCGGAGGCCACACCTCCCGCCGGTGGCTGACGCAGCGGCGCCGCCCGCGGGTCGGCCTCCGGGCTCGGCCCTGCTCGAGCTCGTCGCCGTCATGGACCGACTGCGCTCGCCCGGTGGCTGCCCCTGGGATGCGGAGCAGACGCACGCCAGCCTCGCCGGCTACCTGCTGGAAGAGGCGCACGAGGCCGTGGAGGCGATCGACCACGGCGACCTCGACGCGCTGCGCGAAGAGCTCGGCGATGTGCTGCTGCAGGTCGTCTTCCACGCCCGGGTTGCCCAGGAGCAGCCCGACGGCTGGGACGTCGATGACGTAGCGGCGGGGATCATCGCCAAGCTGGTGCGTCGCCACCCGCACGTCTTCGCGGACGTGACCGTCACCGGTGCCGCCGAGGTCGAGGCGAACTGGGACACGATCAAGCAGGCGGAGAAGCAGCGCGAGTCGGTGCTCGATGGAGTGCCCGTCGCCCTTCCTGCACTTGCCCGCGCTGCGAAGCTCGTCGGCCGTGCGGACAAGGCCGGCCTCGTGGTCGACGTACCCGTCTCCGACGACTACGGGAGCCGCTTGCTGGCCTTGGCGGCGGAGGCGCAACGGGGCGGAGTCGACCCCGAGAGCGAGCTGCGCGCGGCGCTCAGCGCCTGGGCCGAGTCCGTGCGCGCCGCGGAGCGCGAGCGGTCCGGCTAGTGCAACACTCCGCGGCATGACCAACGCGCTGCTGTACGCCCACATCCTCAGCCTGCTCATCCTCATCATGAACGCGGGCGCGGTGCACCTCAGCGAGGTGAAGGCCGCGACTGCGGGCACCGTCGCAGAGGCGCGCTCTGCGCTCCGCACGGCGGTGGCGCTCGGGCCCGTGTTCGGCATCGGCTCGCTGCTGCTGGTCGTGACCGGGCTCTCGCTCGCGCACGCCGGTGACAACGACTTCGACTACGGCTCCTCGTGGATCGTGTCCGCCTTCATCGCTCTCGTCATCATCAACGCCCACGGTGCCGGGCGGCTCGGGCCACGCGCGAAGCGCTTGGCGGACCAGCTGGCCGGCGATGGGCCGCTGAGCACCGAGCAACGTGCGCTCACCCACGACAAGCAGCTCTCGGTCGGCGGCTGGTTCAACACCGCGGTCGCGATGGGCATCGTGTTGCTCATGGTCGCGAAGCCGGCGGTGCTCGGCTGCGTCATCACCCTGGTGGTCGCGGCGGTTGTCGGTCTGCTCATCGGGCTGGCGCAGTACTCGCTGACTGGTCGCGAGCGCGCCGTCACGGCCTGACCCGAGCCGGTCGGTAGGCTCGGCTGGTCTATCCGCCCACCCGAGGGAGCGCGTCGCCGTGCCCAGCATCGAGGCCGTCGGAGCCCGCGAGATCCTCGACTCGCGCGGCAACCCCACCGTCGAGGTCGAGGTAGCGCTCGAGGACGGCACCCTGGCGCGAGCCGCGGTGCCCAGTGGCGCGAGCACAGGAGCGTTCGAGGCGGTCGAGCTGCGCGACGGCGGTGACCGCTACGGAGGCAAGGGTGTCGAGCGGGCAGTGGACGCCGTACTCGAGACCATCGGCCCTGCCCTCACCGGGCTCGAGGCCAGCGAGCAGCGGCTCATCGACCAGCGGCTCATCGACCTGGACGGCACTCCCGACAAGTCGCGGCTCGGCGCCAACGCGATCCTGGGTGTCTCGCTCGCCGTCGCGAAGGCGACCGCCGACAGCGCTGGTCTGCCGCTGTTCCGCTACGTCGGCGGCCCGAACGCGCACCTGCTGCCGGTGCCGATGATGAACATCCTCAACGGCGGCGCCCACGCGGACACGAGTGTCGACGTGCAGGAGTTCATGATCGCGCCGATCGGGGCTGCGACCTTCAAGGAGGCGCTGCGGTGGGGCGCCGAGGTCTACCACGCGCTCAAGGCGGTGCTGAAGGCGCGCGGTCTGGCCACCGGTCTCGGTGACGAAGGCGGTTTCGCCCCTGACCTGCCCAGCAACCGCGAGGCGCTCGACCTCATCGCCGAGGCCATCGGCAAGGCCGGCTTCTCGCTCGGCTCCGACATCGCGCTCGCGCTCGACGTGGCCGCGACCGAGTTCCACTCCGAAGCCGGTTACCGGTTCGAGGGCGTCGACAAGAGCGCGGCCGACATGACCGCCTACTACGCCGACCTCCTCGCCTCCTACCCGATCGTCTCCATCGAGGACCCGCTCTCGGAGGACGACTGGGGCGGGTGGAAGGCGCTCACCGACGCGCTCGGCACCATGACGCAGCTCGTCGGTGACGACCTGTTCGTCACCAACCCGCAGCGACTCGGCGACGGCATCGCGCGCGGCACCGCGAACGCGCTCCTGGTGAAGGTGAACCAGATCGGCTCGCTGACCGAGACCCTCGACGCGGTCTCGTTGGCCCACCGCAGTGGCTACCGCTGCATGATGAGCCACCGTTCCGGTGAGACCGAGGACACCACCATCGCCGACCTCGCGGTCGCCACCGACTGCGGCCAGATCAAGACCGGTGCACCGGCGCGCTCGGAGCGAGTGGCGAAGTACAACCAGCTGCTGCGCATCGAGGAAGAGCTCGACGACGCCGCGCGCTACGCCGGCGCGCAGGCCTTCCCGCGGCACAAGGGCTGATCGGGGTGGCGCAGACCTCAGCGCGGCGCAGGAGCGGGATGACCACTCGCGCTGCGGTGCTCGCTCTCGTGCTCTGCGCCGTCGTGGTCGCTTTGGCCTACCCCGCGCGCCAGTACATCGCGCAACGCGCGGAGATCGCCTCGCTGCGTGCGCAGGAGAAGGCACAACAGGCAGCCGTCGCCGAGCTGCGGCGCCAGGCGGCGCGCTGGGACGACCCCGCCTACATCAAGGCGCAGGCCCGGGAGCGGCTGCACTTCGTCGAGCCGGGCGAGACTGCCTACGTCGTCCTCACGCCGCCGGCGCCCAAGCCGGTGCTCACCGTCCCGCAGCCGTCCGGTCAGTCGATCGTGACCGTCAGCGGCGGCACCTGGTTCGGCCGGCTGTGGGGGACCGTCGAGGTCGCGAGCCGCCCGGCCAAGGCGGTCAAGACGGCCCCGGCCAAGACCACCAAGCCGACAGGCAAGTGAGCCTCGCGTCAGACCGCGACGTCGAGGTGGTGGCCCGGCAGCTCGGCCGTCCACCCCGTGCCATGCGCCAGGTCGCGCACCGCTGCACCTGCGGCTTGCCTGATGTCGTCGAGACCTCGCCGCGGCTGGCCGACGGCACGCCGTTTCCCACCACGTTCTACCTGACCTGCCCGCGCGCTGCCTCGGCGATCGGTCGGCTCGAGGCGAGCGGTCTGATGCGCGAGATGACCGAGCGGCTGGGGACCGATGAGGAGCTTGCCAAGGCGTACGCCGACGCGCACGAGCACTACCTCTCGCACCGCGACTCGCTCGACGAGCCGTTGCCGAAGCGGGTCACCGCCGGGGGGATGCCGACCCGGGTGAAGTGCCTGCACGTGCTGGTGGCGCACTCGCTGGCCGCGGGTCCTGGCGTCAACCCGCTGGGCGACGAAGCCCTGGCGATGTTGGGCGACTGGGGATCAGCTGGCCCCTGCGTGCGGGTGGAGGCGTGACGCGGGTGGCCGCGATCGACTGCGGCACCAACTCGATCAGGCTGCTGGTCGCCGACGTGGACGGCGGGAGGCTGCACGACCTCGCTCGTGAGATGCGGGTGGTGCGGCTGGGTCAGGACGTCGACCGGACCGGCCGGCTGGCACCGGAGGCGATCGAGCGCACCATCGCGGCGCTGCGCGACTACGCCGCGACGATCACGTCATTGGGTGCGACGGCTGTGCGGATGGTGGCGACGTCGGCGAGCCGTGACGCGTCCAACCGTGACGACTTCGTGCGCGCCGTCGTGCAGGTCCTCGGACTTGGGCCGGACGTGATCAGCGGTGACGAGGAGGCAGCGCTCTCCTTCGCCGGCGCCACCAGCGGCCTGCCCGCGGACGGTGCTCCCTACCTCGTGCTCGACATCGGCGGCGGGTCGACCGAGTTGGTCCTGGGCACAGCTGCGCCGGAGGCCTCGCTGTCTGTGGACGTCGGCTGCGTGCGGCTCACCGAGCGGCACCTGCACGACGACCCGCCGACTCGCGAGCAGATCGGCTCGGCCACAGTCGACATCGAGGCCGCACTGGACCGGGTGGCGTCCGTCGTAAAGGTGAGCGAAGCCCAGACCTTGGTCGGCGTTGCGGGCTCGGTCACGACGGTGGCCGCGGTCGCGCTCGGGCTCGACCGCTATGACCCGGCGCGCATCCACCACACGCGGCTGAACCGCGACGAGGTCCGCAAGACCACTGACAGTCTGCTTGCCATGACACGCGCCGAGCGCGCTGCGCTGCCCGTGATGCACCCCGGGCGCGTGGACGTGATCGGGGCCGGGGCGCTGGTGCTCGCCACGACGATGGAGCGGTTCGCCATCGATGACGTGCTGGTCAGCGAGCACGACATCCTGGACGGCATCGCGCTGTCAGCCGCGGGGCTCGCATGACAGTTCCTCCAGGCAGCGAGCACCCGGCGGAGGTGGCCACCAAGCAGACGCCCGTCGCGCACGCGGCTGAGGACGTGCAGCGCATCGCGGCCCAGGCCGTCAGGGCCGAGCATCTGGATGCGCGCGTCTCGGTCTGCCGGGCCTGCCCGCGGCTCGTCGAGTGGCGCGAGCAGGTGGCCGAGGAGAAGCGGGCGTCGTTCGCGAACGAGGTCTACTGGGGTCGGCCGGTGCCGTCGTGGGGGGAGCAGCGGGCTCGCGTCGTCATCGTCGGCCTGGCGCCCGCTGCCCACGGTGGGAACCGAACCGGGCGCATCTTCACCGGCGACCGCAGCGGCGACTTCCTCTATGCCGGACTGCACCGCGCCGGACTGGCGGCGAAGCCCACGTCCGACCGGGCCGGTGACGGACAGCGGCTGATCGACACCCGCATCCTCGCCGCGGTGCACTGCGCTCCGCCCGCGAACAAGCCCACGCCCGCCGAGCGCGACGCCTGCCGTCCGTGGCTGGTCCGCGACCTCGAGCTGTTGGCGCCGACTGTGCGGGTCCTGATCGCACTGGGTGCGTTCGCGTGGGAGTCGGCGTGGCCCGCCCTGCGCACCGCGGGATACACGGTCCCCGCGCAGGTCCCGAAGTTCGGACACGGCGTCGAGGCCTTGGGACAGGCCCCGGGACGACCGCGAGCCGACGACGCCGTCGTACTCCTCGGCTGCTTCCACCCGAGCCAGCAGAACACCTTCACCGGCCGGATGACGCCGGACATGCTGGACCAGCTGCTGTCCCGAGTGTCGGTGCTGGCTCGACGCTGACCGGCCGCGCACGGTAGGCATGGACCATGGCTGCCCCGCGGATCCTCATCGTCGGGGGCGGGTACGTCGGGCTCTACACCGCCCTGCGACTTCAGCACAGGCTGCGCCGGGACGAGGCGAAGGTCACGCTCGTCGACCCTGAGTCGTTCATGACCTACCAGCCGTTCCTCCCCGAGGCGGCGGCCGGCAGCCTGGAGCCGCGCCACGTCGTGGTGCCGTTGCGCCGGGTGCTGCGCAAGGTCGAGATCCTCAACGGCCACGTGACTCGGCTTGAGCACGCGCGGAAAGTGGCGGTGTTTCAGCCGCTCGCCGGTGGCAGCCGTGAGCTCGGCTACGACCATGTGGTGATCTGCCCCGGGTCAGTCTCGCGCGTGCTGCCGATCCCGGGACTCGCCGACACCGCGATCGGCTTCAAGTCGGTCGGGGAGGCGATCGCGCTGCGCAACCGGGTGCTCGAGCGGCTCGACGTCGCGGCGTCCACCGATGATGCGCAGCTGCGCAGACGCGCGCTGACCTTCCTCGTCATAGGCGGCGGCTACGCGGGAATCGAGTGCCTCGCGGAGCTCGAAGACATGTCGCGCGCGGCGACCAAGCAGTACGACGCGATCAGCCCGAAGGACCTGCGCTGGGTGCTGGTGGAGGCGTCCGGGCGCATCCTCCCGGAGGTGAGCGAGGACCTCGGCGTTTATACCGCGGACCAGCTGCGCAAGCGCGGTATCGACGTGCGGCTCGAGACCCGGGTGGAGTCCCTCGTCGGGGGTCACGTGGAGCTCAGCGACGGTGAGCGCTTCGAGTCCGACACCGTCGTCTGGACAGCCGGGGTGAAGCCGCATCCGGTCCTGGCCGAGACGGACCTGCCCCGTGACGACAAGGGCCGGGTGCGCTGCCTCCCGACGCTTCAGGTCGAAGGGCTGGCAGGCGCGTGGTCGGCCGGGGACTGCGCCGCCGTACCCGACCTCACCAAGCCGGGCGCGATGACCGGGCCCTCGGCGCAACACGCCGTGCGCCAGGCAAAGCGGTTGGGGGACAACCTCATCGCGGTGCTGCGCGGAGAGGCTTCGACCGACTACAAGCACGCCTACGCCGGCTCGGTCGCCAGCCTCGGTCTCTACAAGGGCGTGGCCGAGGTGTACGGCGTGAAGCTGCGTGGCTTCCCGGCCTGGTTCATGCACCGGACCTACCACCTGAGTCGAGTGCCTACCTTCAACCGCAAGCTGCGGGTGGTCGTCGACTGGACCCTTGCCCTACTGTCCCGCCGCGAGGTCGTCTCGCTGGGTCAGGTGCAGGACCCGACCTCGGAGTGGAGGGTGGCCACCGGGAGATGAGCGCAGCCGACCGACTCCGTGAGCTGCTGCACGACGTACTCGGCCAGGATCCAGGCCTGCGGGTCAGGGCCTGGGACGGCAGCGAGTCCGGACCCGAGGGCGCTCCCGCAACGGTGACGCTGCGCTCGCGGCGGGCGCTGCGCCGCCTGGCGTGGGACCCCAACGAGCTGGGCCTCGGCCGGGCCTACGTCTCGGGTGACATCGATGTCGACGGCGACCTGTATGCCGCCTTGCGCATGGCCGGCGTTGGACGGCCGAGCAACGGCCCAGGCATGGGCTGGAGTGAGCGCGCGAAGGCGGGCCGCATCGCTGCGCGCCTCGGCGCGGTAGGGCGCCGGCCTGCGCCGCCCCCGGAGGAGGCACGACTCAGCGGTGAGCTGCACACGCGACGGCGCGATCGCGCAGCCGTGTCCCACCACTACGACGTGGGGAATGACTTCTACCGCCACGTGCTCGGTCCTTCGCTGGTCTACTCCTGCGCCGTCTGGCGCAAGCCACCCCCCGCCTGCTCGCTGGAGGACGCGCAGCGCGACAAGCTCGACCTGGTCTGCCGCAAGCTCGCGCTGACGTCGGGCATGCGATTGCTCGACGTCGGGTGCGGATGGGGGTCGATGCTGCTGCACGCCGCGAGCGAGTACGGCGTCAGCGGCGTCGGCATCACGTTGTCCAACGAGCAGGCGACGCTGGCGCGCAAGCGAGTCGCCGAGGCCGGCCTGACGGACCGCATCGAGATCCGGCTGCAGGACTACCGCGAGGTCACCGACGGGCCGTTCGACGCCATCTCTTCGATCGGGATGGCGGAGCACGTGGGAGAGGCGATGGTGCGCGAGTACGCCGCCATCCTTGCCGCGCTGGTGCGACCGGGAGGCCGCGTGCTCAACCACGCGATCGCCCGGCGGGCTGGCACCCGCCCTTCCAAGTCCTCCTTCATCTGGCGCTACGTCTTCCCCGACGGGGAGCTCTTGCCGTTGGAGACCACGGTTGCCGCGCTGGAGTCGGCGGGGCTGGAGGTGCGTGACGTGGAGGCGCTGCGTGAGCACTACGCGCTGACGCTGCGCGAGTGGGTGAACAACCTTGAGCGCAACTGGGCTGACTGCGTGCGACTCGTCGGCGAGGGCCGGGCGCGCGTGTGGCGGGTGTACATGGCTGGTTCGGCGCTCAGCTTCGAGTCGGGGATGATCGGGATCAACCAGGTGCTGGCGGTGCGTCCTTCGGCGGACGGCAGGAGCGACATGCCCCTGACCCGAGAGGCCCTCCTGCTGGGCGGCTGACCCACGAGTAGCGTCCGCACGTGAGCACATATGCAGTGACCGTGATCGGGCGCGACCGACCGGGGATCGTCGCCGGCATCACCCGGGTGCTGGCAGCCCTCGGCGCGAACATCGAGGACTCGACGATGACGCGGTTGCGGGGGACCTTCGCGATGACCCTGGTCGTGGAGGTGGACGCCGAGGCTGACCAGCTCGAGGCGTCGCTGGCGGATGCCGCCGCGAGCCTGGGGGTGAAGGCGTCCGTCTCGCCTGCGGTCGAGGACGCCGGCGCCGCCCCGGGGGCACACCACGTGCTGACCCTGCACGGTGCCGACCGCACCGGCATCGTGGCTGAGGTGACCGCGCTGCTCGCGCAGGTCGGCGGCAACATCACCGAGATGACCACCCGGCTCACCGGTGAGCTCTACGTCCTCGTGTGCGAGGTGGACCTTCCGCCGCAGCGCGACAGCGCGATCGTGGCGACCGAGGTTGCTCAGCTCGGCGATCGGCTCGGGGTGAGCGCGACCCTGCGCCCGGCCGAGGCCGACGTGCTCTGAGCAAATGCCCGTCCTTCCCGTGCTGCGGGCGCCCGCTGATGTGCTCGCAGCACCCTGCGCCGAGGTCGATCCGATGGCGCCGGAGGTCGTCGCGCTGGCCGAAGCGCTGCTCGACACCATGCGCGCGCATGCCGGCTGCGTGGGGCTGGCGGCCAACCAGGTCGGCGCGGATGCGCGGTTGTTCGTGCTCGACGTGGGAGGGCACGCCAAGACGCGCTCCTACTCAGGGGTCGTCGTACTCGCCAACCCCGTTCTCGTCGAGGCGACGCGGTGGGAGAAGGGGCGCGAGGGCTGCCTGTCAGTGCCCGACCTGACCGGTGACGTGAAGCGCGCGCGGCGGGTCATCGTGCGCGGTGTGATCCCTGGCTCCGGGGAGCTACGGGTCGTCGAGGCTGATGGTTACGAAGCGGTCGCGCTGCAGCACGAGCTCGACCACGTCGACGGCCGGCTGTTCCTGGACCGCGTCGCCGGCGCCCATGCCCTTCACCAGCGCCAGACCTACCTGTAGCCCTTCCTTCAGTGATCACGATGGGACATCCCGGGTTTTGGTGAGCGTGCCGGCGCCGGCCGCTGTCCCAAGGTGATCAACGCCCCGGTCGGCGCTGTCCACAGAGGCTCGGATCCGGCCGGCCTTATCCACAGCGGCGGGACAACGCGTGGTCCCACCCTCGGGAAGGCGCGAGGGTGCGCCCTGTGCCGCCTCTCGCTGAGCTCGCCCACCTCGCACGCATTGCCCGACGACAGCTCGGGGTGTTCACGACCGCAGACGTGATGTCCTCCGGCCTCGACCGGGCGTTCCTGTCCACGATGGTCGGATGCGGCGAGTGGGTAGGGCTCCATCCGGCGGTGTGGCGAGCCGCCAGCACGCCGGTGTCCCTTGAGCTTCGAGAGAGCGCCGCACTGCTCTGGCTCGGCGAGGAGGCAGCGCTGAGTCACCTGTCGGCGGCCAGGCGTTATGGACTCGGTGTGCCGCGGTCGAGCGCGGTCTGGGTGACGGCTCCGCTCTCGGCAAAGCCGCGGCCTCAGCCGAACGTCATCGTCACCCGATCCGGAGTGCCCTTCACGCCCATCAACGTGAACGGCTTGGTGTGTGTGGATTCTGCACGCGCGATCGCGGACCTGGCCCACTGCTCGGACTACGCGGTCACCAAGTCGGCACTGCTGACGGCCGTCCAGC
>JAVEEJ010000333.1 GCA_030840515.1 Frankiaceae bacterium
ACAGCAGCGGCACCGCGCCCGCCGCGGTGATCCGCCGCGCGGTCTCGCAGACCAGCTCGCTGAGCCCCTCGGGGTCGAACCCGCGGCGCAGGGCGTCATTGGTGCCTGCCGCGAACGAGACGAGCGAGGGCTCGAGCGAGAGCGCCAAGGGCAGCTGCTCCTCCACCACCTGGCCCAGAAGGCGACCTCGGACCGCGAGGTTGGCGTAGTGGAAGCCGCGCACCTCGACGGAGAGCCGGTCCGCAACGCGGTCGGCCCAGCCCCGATGCCCACCGTGCGGGAGTGCGTCATCGAGCCCTTCGGTGAAGCTGTCACCGATCGCGACGAAGGCCTGCATGCCGGGACTGTGCCATGCCATCCCCGCTCTGGGAAGGGGCGTCCGGGTGCATCTGGGGCAGGGTGATTGTCATGCGACAAGTCGGGTAGGAGCGTCGGCATGGCCTCCGAGACGTTGCGGACCGCGTCGACCGCGGCTCCCGGTCAGGACAGCCCGGCGAAGGGCCAACCCCGCGTCGCCGCCTCCGTGGTGCTGGTCGTCAGTCGTGACCCTCTGGAGCGGCAGGCCATGGTGGGTGCGCTCGGCCGGTCGGAGGCCCTCGAGGTCGTCTCGGCCGCCGGGTTCCACATGGCGGTGCCCATGGTGTGGTCAGCCGCTCCCCACGTGATCGTCGTCGGAGACCTCTCGCCCAGGGATCGTGATCGGCTTCCAGAGCTGCGCCACCACGCCGGTGAAGCGGTCGTCGTGGCCGTTGAAGGAGACGGGCGCGAGTACGCCGCGACCCACGCGGACCTGGTTGTCACGTCGGAGGCCGACCTGCTCGAGCTTCTGGCCCAGGTCCGGCCTGCCCCGTCTGACTGAGGGCGTCGCGCTGAGCCAGCCGGCGACTCAGCCCCGCTGCGTGCGCTCGCGAGTGATGAAGGGCTGAACCACCCACGTCCACAGGCAGGCCGCAGTGCTGATCGCGCAGAGCGTCACGGCCGCACCCCTCCCGCTCACGACGTCGACGACGAGGAACACCGCCGCACTGATCGCGACACCGACGCACAGCACGCCGGCGAAGCCGTACCAGTTGCCACGCCGGAGCATTCGCTCTGCCTGCCTGTCGCGGAACAGCAGGCGGTGCTGCGCAGCCGGCGTGATGAGCAGCACACTCGCGGCGGCTGTGGCGATGAGCGCCACGAGGTAGGCGCTGCGGTTGACGAGGTCGACTTCTTTCCACCGCTGCTGGAAAGGCACGGCGAGCAGGAACGCGAACATGACCTGGACTCCCGGGAGCACGACCCGCATGCCCTGCAGCAGCTGGTCGAGCTTCTCGTCGGTCCGCTCTTCAGACTCCGTCACGGGGCGGTCGATTCCCCGCGACGGCCGAGCAATGCGTGGCTAGCCCCAGCGCACGGCGACCTGTTCGGTCCACTGCGCGAGCAAGCCCGGGTCGCCTTCGATGACCATCCCGTCGGACCGTCGCCGGTTCCACAGCAGGAGGTAGAGGTCTGACGCCGTGCCGCTAACGGTGCACTCGGCTGCGGCGTCGGCTCCCTGCGTGGTGACTGGCGGCTCCGAGCTGACTGCGACGGTCCACGCGTCGCCGGTGTCGGTCGTCGTGACCGCCATCGACCAGGGCTTCTCTGAGCGCAGCCGCGACCGCGGGCGTGGCACGAAGCAGGTGAGCAGCTCGTCGATCCCGTCAGCGGCGTGTTTCGGCTCATAGCTGGTGGCGATCCCCGCCGCCGCATCGGCGTCGGCGCGGTGGATCGATGCTTCGTGACACTGCCGCCGGGCCCAGAAGGCGAGGTCGGAGGGCGCAGGCAGGAAGGTGAAGCAGCTCAGGCCTGCTGGCGCCGCGGCCAACGCGGTGCACAGGGCCGAGTGGGCCTCGACGTACTCGTCCACCACTCGCTCGTCGCGCGGGCCGCTGCGGAAGTAGCTGTCGTCGTACTCCGGCTCTGAGAGCGCACGGCTGACGATGTCCGCTGCCCAGCGGTGCACGCCTGCGGTGTGCAGCAGCAGGTCGGCGACCTTCCAGTCGGGGCAGGTGGGGACCGATGCACCCGGGCCGGCGCTGCGGGCAGCCTCCGCGAGAAGCCTGCCTTCGCGCGCCAACGCGGCGACGTGCTCAGCGACCTCGCGCATCTAGGCGGTTGCGCGCGGGTGCCCGGCGATCCAGGCGTGCGCTGCTGCGGTGGCGGCCTCGGGCGAGCTCGCGCTGAAAACCCGTGAGTCCACGCCCTCGAGGCGCACGCGGGCCCACCAGCAGGTCTCGCCGAGCTCCCAGGGACCGGTGGTGCCGGCGGGAGGTGCGTCCCCGCGCCAGGTGTGGCGGCTCAGCTGCTGGTCCCGCGGCTTCATGAAAGGACCTTCCACCTCCGCCATACAGGGAACGGTACGCCGAACGGCCGACCCCCGTCGGGAATCGGCCGTTCGTTTGGCTTGCTGGGCTTGACTGCTAGTCGTCCCAGGGACCGAAGTCGTCCATGTGTGTTTCCTTTCCACACCACGGCGCGCATCAATCCTGTGTCTCCATAAGACCGACGTCTTCTGACGTCCGGGATTGGCTACCTGGTGCTGCGCTGCGAGTGCGGCGGTGATTCACGCCGGCGAGAACCTCGCGAACACCACAACGGTAGCAGCCCGCTGGCGCATTCCCCTAGGAGTGCTCGCTGACCTCGAAGATCTCGTCGGCGACCAGCCCGTGGGCTTCCCGGTGCACGGTGTTGGCGGCTTCCGCTGACGGCGCTTCGACCAGGCAGAAGATCTTGCCGGCCTCCTCGTCCACCCAGTACTTCTTGTAGCTCACCTCGTGGGCGCCTTGCGTCGCCAGGTCAGCCTCGTGGGCCTTGGCGACGTCGTCGACGCTGACCCCACCCTCCAGGTTGTGCATGTCCATGTACAACGGCATAGCGCGTCCCTCCGTTGAGCCTTGCGGATCTCGCGGACGCTAGCCCCGCGGGCCTGCACAGGACAAGGCTCGCTCCCTAGGCTGCGCCCATGACTCAGCCCGAGGCAGCGCAGGCGCACAACGTGCTCGGAGGACCGCTGGAGCCGTGCGGGACAGATCCCATAACCGGCTTCTACCGCGACGGCTGCTGCAGCAGCGGGCCGGAGGACGTCGGAAGCCACACCGTGTGCGCGGTGATGACGGCGGACTTCCTCGAGCACCAGCAGCGCACCGGCAACGACCTGCTGACACCTCTCCCTGACTACCAGTTCCCAGGTCTTGCGCCCGGCGACCGATGGTGCGTCGTGGCCGCGCGCTGGCTGCTGTCCTTCGAGGCCGGGGTCCCCGCGCCCGTCGTACTCGCCTCCACCCATCGCCGCGCCCTCGAGCTCGTCCCGATCGAGGCGCTGCAGTCGTGCGCGGTGGACGTGCCGAGCGACGCGAGCGGGCTCAGCTGATGACCGACTTCGGCGAGGTCACCACCCGACAGCAGGCGATGTGGGCGACCGGGGACTTCCACCGGATCGGTGTCGCGCAGCTCGGCGTCGGTGAACGTCTGGTGAGGTCTGTCCGCGTCCGCGCCGGGGAGAAGGTGCTCGACGTGGCCGCTGGGGCGGGCAACACGGCACTGGCGGCCGCGCGTCGCTTCGCCGACGTGCTGGCGACGGACTACGTGCCGGACCTGCTGGGCCACGCCGAGACGCGCGCTTCAGCCGAGGGGCTTCCGCTGCGCACCGCCGTGGCCGACGCGCAGGCGCTGCCATACGAGGACGGCGAGTACGACGTCGTGCTCTCGACCTTCGGCGCCATGTTCGCCCCCGACCAGCAGCGCACCGCCGGCGAGCTGCTCCGGGTGCTGCGCCCAGGCGGGCGACTCGGCATGGCCAACTGGACACCCGACGGGTTGGTTGGGGAGATGTTCGCCATCGGCGCGCGCCACCTGCCCCCGCCCGATGGAGTGCGCCCGCCCAGCCGCTGGGGGACGGAGGACGGCCTGCACGAGCTGCTTGGGGACCGGGTCACAGACCTCACCGTGCGGGTGCGCACCAGCGACTTCGTCTACCCGTCGCTGGAGTTCATGCTCGAGTACTTCAAGAGCTGGTTCGGTCCGACCGCGACCACCTTCGCCGCCCTGGACGCTGCGCAAGGCGAGAGCTTCGCGAACGACCTCATGGCGAGCTGGAGCCAGCACAACACCGCCGACGACGGCACTGTGCTGGCGCCCAGCCGCTACCTCGAGGTCGTGGCAACCAGGGCCAGCTAGGTCCAGCTAGGTCCAGCTAGGTCCAGCTAGGTCAGGCGACAGCCGGCGCGACGGTGGTGCGCCGCGCGAGCAGGATTCCTGCGACGAGCATCCATATCGGTCCGACCCAGAAGCCGAGGAACCCACCAGGACCGGCAAGGGAGATGACGCCGGCCACCACAGCAACCCAGCCCATCCACCTCGGCAGCAGCCCGGTCGCGAGCACCGTCATGCCGGCTCCGACCAGCGTGACGGCGATGCCGGCGATGAACGGGACCCAGCCTGCGGCGTTCATGACGTTCACGGTCTGTGCCACCTGGTCTTGACCGTGGTGGGCGCTACTGAGCAGAGCCAGTCCGAGCAGGGAGCCGACGAGCATGCCGGCACCCCAGAGGATGGCGCCCGAGACCATCACGGTCGGCCCGGACCCCGTGCCTCCGGCGGCTATGCGGGCGAGCGTACGGACATGGCTGACGAACAACACGAGCAGCAGGACCAGCAGCGGGGTCAGGAAGACCTCGGCCATGCCTCGTCCTTGGTGGCTGTTGTAGTAGGCCGTCACGGACTTGGCCGAGTCCTTCTCCCCCGGTGTGCTGCCTTCCAGCCCGAAGATCGCCGCGTAGAACAGAACGGTGAAGACAGGCCCTGTCCAGACGAGCCAGCGTGAGTCACGAGTGTCCATGGCAGAGCCCCCAAGCTCAGGCACGCGGTGAGCCGCGCGCGATGCAGCGACGCTACGCCCGAAGATCGACTAGGTGCGGGACATCAGCCGCCCAGTCGCACCGAGCCGTCGTCGCGGATCTCCCAGAACGGGTTGTGCGCGGTTTCCCAGAGGTGGCCGTCAGGGTCCGCGAAGTAACCCGAGTAACCGCCCCAGAACACCTCCTGCGGTGACTTCAGGGCAGTTGCGCCGGCCGCGATGGCCGCGGCGAACACTTCGTCGGTCTCTTCACGAGACGGCAGGTTGATCGCCAGCGACATCGCACCCGGTGCGCCGGGTGCGTCGAGGTGAGCGTCGGCAGCCAGCGCCTCGAGGCCGAACAGCCCGAACACGAGTGCGCCCAGCTGGAAGAACGCGACGGATTCGTCGGCGGGCTGGGCCTCGGTCCACCCCAGGGCGGCGTAGAACGCGCGTGACCGCGCGAGGTCCGCGACTCCGAGCGTGATGAGGTTGACGCGGGCTGGGATCGGCATGGGCGGATGCTAGGGCGGCTGCCCAACCGTCGTTCGACTCACCGTCGGCCGGCGCACCTTGATAGGCCATTCAGGGCATAGTGGGACAGCAAATCCGGACACAGTCTCCTGAATCGGGCGCGACTCACTCCCCAAGGGATGGCGGCACCCCTAATCTCGCCCGGTGCGCCGGCGAGTAGCAGCCCTCGGGATCGCGACCCTCGCCCTCGCCGCTGTCCTCACCGCGGCCCCGGCGCCCGCCGCGCCACCGACCGGCGTCTCGGTGTCCTCACTTGGGTCGAGCGTGATGTCGCTCTACCTCGACAAGCCGCTCACTGTTCCCGCGTCCGGGCTGCCGGTCAGCTTCGGTCCCGTCTCGGCGTGGGGAGCGGTCGTGCTCGCGCGTCAGGCTCCGGGGTCGGCGGTCGTGCGGACGCCGCTGTACACCGGGGTGGGCCTGCTCAGCGACGGGCAGCGCACCGCGCGGGTGCCCTTCGGCGGCGGCGTCACCTTGCCCGCCGGCCCCTACGCCCTCTACGTCCTGTCCCCTACTGGATACCGGCTCAGCGTGAAGCTGGGACTGCCGGGCGTCACCCAGTCGGCGCTGGCGCTCTGGTCGCGCCGTGACGTGTCGGTGGGCTCGACGCTTGACCGGCAGCTGGCCAGCGTGGCGGGCATGAGCGACCGGGTGCCGGTGAAGACTCGGAAGGGCGGAGCCCTCGTCGTGCTCGGGACGACCACGGGCGCGCCGCTCGGCCACGACCTGGCGGCATGCGTTGTGCAGGGTGTTCCGCCCACCGGTGCCGAAGCGAAGTGCGGCACCTACGGGATGACGAGCTATCGCGAGGCGGTGGCCGTCGGATACGGCGACGCCACGGTGGCGATGGCGATCCCCTCGATGCCGAGCGGCTCCTACACGACCGTGATCCGCGCCGAGACCACCGGACTCGGGTCAGGGATCGCCTTCACCACGTTGCAGTGGAGCTGGACGGCACCGCGGCGCACCGCAGTTCGCTGAACAGCGCGCAAGGCCGGTTCGGAGTTCTCACAACGTGGGGGTCAGGTCTTCGGCAAATCGCCGGGTGAGCCAGCCGGGAGGACGGCGGACACTGCGGCTATGCGCTCGCGTCAGACCGTGCTGCGTCCGGTCCTCGCCGCCGTCCTGGGTTCCTTCGTGCTGTTGGCGCTCCCTCCCGCCGCGGCCGCGCCGACCGTGGGACAGGCCTTTCCCACCGGCTTCCGGGTGCCGTTGGACCACTCGC
>JAVEEJ010000337.1 GCA_030840515.1 Frankiaceae bacterium
GGAAGCCACCCAAAGGCCAACCCGGACGCCTGCTCGTGACCGAGGGATCGCTCAGAGGCACAACGGTCCAGCTGACCGGTGCCCCCGTGACCATCGGCCGCGCCGAGGGCGCCACCCTTGTCATCGCCGACGACTACGCCAGCAACCGCCACGCCCGCATCTCCCCCGACGGCACCGGCGGCTGGTTGCTCGAGGACCTCGGGTCGACCAACGGGACCTTCCTCGACCGCGCGAAGGTCACCGAGCTGACACCGATCCCCGTCGGGGTGCCGATCCGGATCGGCCGCACCGTCCTGGAGCTCCGTCCGTGACGATCTCGCTTCGTTACGCGGCTCGCAGTGACACCGGCTTGGTGCGGGAGGGCAATGAGGACAGCGTGTACGCCGGACCTCGGCTGCTCGCGGTTGCTGATGGCATGGGCGGTCACGCCGCTGGTGAGGTGGCGAGCGCCGTTGTCATCGCCGGTGTCTCGGTGCTGGACGACGACGTGCCCGGCACCGACCTGCTGGGGGCACTGAAGAAGGCCGTCCTTCAAGCCAACCGCAGCATCGCCGAGATGGTCGCCGGGGACGAGGACCTGCGCGGCATGGGGACGACGCTGACGGCGATCCTGTCCGAGGGAAACCGGCTCGGCCTCGTGCACGTCGGCGACTCGCGCGCCTACCTGCTGCGCGACGGCGAGCTGCGCCAGATCACCAGCGATCACACGCTCGTGCAAGCTCTCGTGGACGAGGGCCGGATCACGCCCGAGGAAGCCGACGTCCACCCGCAGCGCTCGTTCATCACCCGCACTCTCGACGGCAGCCCGGTGGAGCTGGACCTGTCGGTGCGTGAGGCTCGGGTCGGCGACCGCTTCCTGCTGTGCAGCGATGGCCTCTCGGGCGTCGTCAGCGACCCGACGCTGGCCGAGGCGCTCGGCGCTGAGCCCGACCCCGCCCGCTGCGCCGACCGGCTCATCGAGCTCGCCCTTCGCGGTGGCGGGCCCGACAACGTGACGTGCATCGTCGCCGACGTGGTGGACGTGCCCGGCGACGGCGCGACGGCCCCCGTCCTTGCCGGGGCCGTGGCGCCGGGGCAAGACGAGGGCGATCAGCTCCCCGACACCGCGGCTGGACGCGCTGCGGCCGTGCGCCCCCGGAGAACCCACCGACGGACCCCTGCTGAGGCAGCACCGGCAACGGCAGGGCACCGCCGGCCGCGCCGGGCACTCGTCGTCGGTCTTGCAACGCTGCTGCTCATCGCCCTGGGGATAGGCGGAGCGGGATACGTGCAGGCCCAGTACTACGTGGGCAACGACCGCGGCACTGTCGCCGTCTTCCGCGGCGTGAGCGGGTCCGTGCTCGGGATCTCACTGCACCGGGTGAAGCACCGCTCCGACGTCCCCGTCGCCGCGCTGCCTGCCTATGAGGAGAGCCGCGTTCGGCAGGGTGTCAGCGCGGCCGGCGTCACGGACGCGGAGCGCATCCTCGAGAACCTCACGAAGGCGTGGGAGCAGCACTGCCTGATCCCCGATCCCGCCGCCTCTCCGTCGTTGGTGCCGACAACCCCGACTCCGCGCCCCACCGTCCTCACGCCGACGCCCAAGCCGCGGGTAAGCGGGAGTCCCCCAGCGATGACCCCACGACCCACGCCGACGGCTACTCCGCCCGCGGACTGTGCCGGATGACCGCCTTGGGCCCCGTGGTGGGCAGCCGGCGCAGCACCGAGATGTGGCTGTCGATGTTCGCCGTGCTCCTGGGTGCGGCTGCGTGGGCCAGCGTCGGCATCGCCCGTGACGAGGTCGTGCCCGCCAGCACCGTGGGCTTCCTGGTGGGCATGTCAGCGCTCGCCGCTGCCGCGCACCTTGTGGTGCGGCGGCTCGCGCCGTATGCCGACCCGGTCCTGCTGCCGATCGTCATCGCGCTGAACGGCCTCGGCGTCGTGCTCATCCACCGCCTCGACCTCGCGTCCAGCGAGCGGGCGCGGCAGGTGGGCCGGACGGTCCCGCGCGGAGACGCACCGCTGCAGGTGGCATGGAGCGCCGTGGGGATCGCGCTGTTCATTGTCGTCCTGCTGGTGATCCGAGACCACCGCAAGCTGCAGCGCTACACCTACACCGCGATGGCCGGCGGCCTGGCGCTGCTGGCCCTCCCCGCGGTGCTCCCGGCCCGATTCAGCGAGGTCAACGGCGCGCGGATCTGGATCCGGCTCGCCGGGTTCTCGATCCAGCCGGGCGAGTTCGCCAAGCTCGCGCTCATCGTGTTCTTCGCCGGCTACCTCGTCGCCAAGCGGGACATCCTCTCGCTCGCGAGCCGACGGGTCGCGGGCATCGACCTGCCCCGCGGACGCGACCTCGGGCCGGTGCTGGTCGCGTGGGTCGTCAGCCTCGGCGTGCTCGTCGTCGAACGCGACCTCGGCACGTCGCTGTTGTTCTTCGGCATCTTCCTCGCCGTGCTCTACGTCGCCACCGAGCGTCGGTCGTGGCTGCTGATCGGCGTGGCGCTTTTCCTCGGCGGCGCTGCCATCGCGGCCACCGTCTTCGCACACGTCCACGAGCGCATCACGATCTGGCTGCACGCGTTCGACCCGGCAGTGCTCAACCCGCCGCGCGGTCACGCCGGCTCCTACCAGCTCGTGCAAGGCATCTACGGGATGGCGACAGGTGGGCTGCTCGGCACCGGCCTGGGTGAGGGAAGGCCGGACCTCGTCCCCTTCGCCAAGACCGACTTCATCGTCGCGACGATCGGCGAGGAGCTCGGGCTCGCCGGTCTGATGGCGATGCTCGTGCTCTATCTGCTGCTCGTCTCGCGCGGCCTGCGCACCGCGATCGCCGTACGCGACCCCTTCGGCAAGCTGCTCGCCACCGGCCTGTCCGTCGGACTCGCGCTGCAGGTGTTCGTCGTGGTGGGTGGGGTGACGCGCGTGATCCCGCTCACCGGGCTGACGTTGCCGTTCGTGTCCTACGGCGGCTCGTCCCTGGTCGCCAACTGGGCACTCCTCGCGCTCCTCATCCGCGTCTCCGATGTGGCGCGCCGCCCCCTCGGGGCCGGGCCCGCCCCCGTGGTCAGGGACGACGCGCTCACCCAGGTGGTGCGCCGATGAACACGCCGCTGCGCAAGCTCTCGGTCGCCGTCCTCCTGCTGTTCGCGGTGATGCTCGTCAGCACCAACTACCTGCAGGTGGTTCGCGCGAGCGACTACGCCGACCGCCCGGGCAACGTCCGGGTGACCGAGCGCGAGTACGCCCACGAGCGGGGACCGATCCTGGTCGGCGACGCCGCGGAGGCGAAGTCCACCAAGACCGCGGACCGGCTGGAGTACCTGCGCTCCTATCCCGGCGGCGAGGTCTACGCGCCCGTGACCGGGTTCTACTCCCTGATCTACGGCAAGACGGGTGTCGAGGCGGCGCTCGACGACGTGCTCTCGGGCGAGGACAGCCGGCTCTTCGTCCGCCGCGTGTCCGACCTGGTGACCGGCCGGACCCTGCAGGGCGGGGCGGTCGTGCTGACGATCGACCCCCGGGCGCAGCGCGCCGCCTACACCGCCCTCGGCAACCACCGGGGTGCGGTCGTGGCGCTCGATCCCCGGACCGGCGCGATCCTGGCCATGGTCTCCCGCCCGTCCTACGACCCCTCCGAACTCAGTTCGCACGACCCCAAGCGGATCCGCGCGGCGCACGCGCGGCTGCTCAAGGCCGAGGGCAACCCGCTGCTCAACCGCGCGCTGCAGCAGAGCTATCCACCCGGCTCGCTGTTCAAGGTGGTGACCAGCGCCGCAGCGCTCTCGAGCGGCCGGTATCGGCCCGACACGCAGATCGACGCGCCGGACCAGCTCAAGCTGCCCGGAGTGCGTGATCCGCTGCAGAACTTCGGCGGCGAGCACTGCTCATCGTCTGGCAAGCAGTCGCTGGCCGACGCCCTGCGCATCTCGTGCAACACCGCCTTCGCCTCGCTCGGCCTGTCCCTCGGTCAGGACGCGCTGCGCCACCAGGCTGAGCTCTTCGGGTTCAACGAGGGCATCCGGGTCCCGCTGTCCGCCGCGGCGAGCCGGTTCCCCGACCACCTGGACCGGCCGGCGACCGCGCAGAGCGCGATCGGGCAGCGCGACGTCCAGGTGACGCCTCTGCAGGCCGCGATGATCGTGGCGGCCGTGGCCAACCACGGGTCGCTGATGCGGCCCTACCTCGTCTCGAAGGTGCTCAGCCCCGACCTGTCCGAGCTG
>JAVEEJ010000013.1 GCA_030840515.1 Frankiaceae bacterium
GCGGGTGCGGCACGGTCAGGTCAGGATCGTCCACTGCGCCGTCGGCCGAGACGACGTCGACGTCGAGGGTGCGCGGCCCCCAGCGCACCACCCGCTCACGGCCGGCAGCACGCTCGGCGTCCTGACCTGCCGCGAACGCGGTCCTGACATCGACTCCGTCAGCGAGCAGCACGACCGCGTTGAGGTAGGCCGGTTGCCCGTCTGGCCCGCCGACCGGCTCGGTCTCGTAGACGCGTGAGACGGCCACCACCTCGGGGAGATGGGAGACCCCCAGACGCAGGTGGCCGAGCCGGTCCCCCAGGTTGGAGCCGAGCGCCACGACCACGGTCACGCTCGCTCGCGGCGGATCGTGACCGCAACGTCCTCGACCGGGACGCCGACGGGGGCTTGTGGCTTGTGGACGGTGATCTCCACGGCAAGCACCCGCGAGTCCTCGAGCACCGACGAGGCAAGCCGCTGCGCCAGGGTCTCGAGCAGGTCCACCGGCTCGCCCTGCACGATCCCGACGAGCCGTCTCGCGAGCTCGCCGTAGTCGACGGTCTCGCCGAGGTCGTCGCTCGCTGCGGCCCGACTGGTGTCGAGCTCGACGGTCGCGTCGACGACGAAGGTCTGACCGTCCCGGCGCTCGGAGGGCAGCACGCCGTGCCGGCCGTGCGCGTAGAGGCCACGCAGCACGATCCGGTCGCTCATCGCAGAGCTCCGCAGGCCGCGGCAACGCGCACGGCGTCGGCACTTGCCCGTGCTCGGTGGACACGCACCGCCCAGGCACCACGGTCGGCCGCGAGTGCGCTGACCGCGGTCGTCGCGTCTTCGCGGTCATCCAGCGGGCGAGCCCCCGCTTCGTCGGAGAGCAAGGCGCCGAGAAATCCCTTGCGCGAGGCACCGACGAGCACCGGGTAGCCGATCGACACGATCTGCTCCAAGCTGCGCAGCAACGCCCAGCTGTGCTGCGGCTGCTTGGCGAACCCCAGGCCCGGGTCGACGATCAGCCGCTCCGGCGACACGCCACCAGCGAGCACGGCGGCCACGCGCTCTTCGAGCTCGCTCCGCACCTCAGCCACGACGTCGCCGTAGACGGCTCGCGACTGCATGTCGGTGCTGTGGCCGCGCCAGTGCATGACGACGTAGCCGACCCCGAGGTCCGCCATCGCGGGGACCATGTCGGGATCGGCCAGCCCCCCACTCACGTCGTTGACCAGCCGCGCGCCGGCTGACACCGCGGCCCGCGCGATCGAGGCGCGCATCGTGTCGACGCTGACCACGACCCCCTGCTCGGCCAAGCCCTCCACGACGGGGAGCACGCGCCTGGCCTCCTCGGCCTCGTCCACACGCTCGGCCCCGGGTCGGGTGGACTCACCGCCGACGTCGACCAGGTCTGCACCGTCGGCCACGAGCTGGAGCCCGTGCGCCACCCCCGCGGCAGCATCGTCGAGCAGACCGCCGTCGCTGAAGGAGTCCGGCGTCGTGTTGACCACACCCATCACCAGGCAGCGCCCGGGATCGGGCAATCCGACGACGACAGGCATGCCGCGACCCTATGGGGGGAGCCTGCTCAGTGGCTGCTCAGTGGCTGCTCAGTGGCCGAGGATGAGGCTCATCGCCTCGGCCCGCGTCGCCTGCTGCGTCCTGAACAGCCCGCGCACCGCTGACGTCACGGTGGTTGCCCCAGGCTTGCGCACTCCGCGGTAGCTCATGCACAGGTGCTCGCACTCCACCACCACGATCACACCCCGCGGCATGATCGACTCCTCGAGCGCGTCGGCGATCTGGCTCGTCATGCGCTCCTGAACCTGCGGGCGCCGGGCGTACACGTCCACCAGCCGGGCGAGCTTGGACAACCCGGTGATGGTCCCGCTGTCGTTCGGGATGTAGCCGACGTGGGCGACACCGTGGAACGGGATCAGGTGGTGCTCGCACACGCTCTGCACCTGGATGTCCTTCACCAGGACCATCTCGTCGTGGTTGGCCTCGAAGACGGTCTTGAGCACCTCGCGGGGGTCCTGCCCAAGCCCCACGAACAGCTCCGTGTACATCCGGGCCACCCGGGCCGGGGTGTCGCGCAGGCCGTCACGATCCGGGTCCTCGCCGATGCCGATCAGAATCTCGCGGACCGCAGCCTCGATCCTGGGAAGGTCCACGCCGCTCACCGCCGATCGCTCAGCGGGCTCAGTCCTCGCGGCTCGTGCGGCGCGGCGCCGCGCGGCGCTTGGACTCCGTCGACGCCGAGCGCCGGGTGGGCTTGGACGACGCAGCGCCGTTGGACTTCGCGCCGCTCCCCTTCGCGGTCCGGCTTCCGTTTCGCGAGCTGCGCGCGCCGTTACGGCTGCCGCTTGGGGCGTCCTCGCCGAGCAGCGCGATCTCGGCTGGTGTGAGGACCGGCGGCTTCCGCTTGGACAGGGTGCGCTTGCCGCCGACGGCGTAGACGTTGTGCGGGTCCCGCTTGTTGACCGGGGCCAGGATCCGGGCGACTTCCTCCTTGTTGAGGGTCTCCTTCTCCATGAGCTCGAGGACCAGGTCGTCGAGCACGTCGCGGTGCTCCACGAGGATCTCCCACGCCTCGTCGTGCGCGGACTCGATGAGCGCGCGCACCTCGTCGTCGATCATGTGCGCGACGTCCTCGGAGTAGTCACGGGTGTGACCCATGTCGCGGCCGAGGAACGGCTCGCTGCTCGTCGTTCCGAACTTGATCGCACCGAGCCGCGCGCTCATGCCGTACTGGGTGACCATCGCCCGCGCGATCGCGCTGGCCTTCTCGATGTCGTTGCTGGCACCGGTGGTGGGCTCGTGGAAGACGAGCTCCTCGG
>JAVEEJ010000051.1 GCA_030840515.1 Frankiaceae bacterium
CCGCTCAACCACTACGTCGGGTACGACGAAGCCGCAGCGATCGCCAAGCAGGCCCTGAAAGAGGGCAAGACCATCAAGGACGTCGTCATCGAGCGGGGCCACGTCGCGTCAGGGAAGATCAGCGCCGAGGAACTCGATCGTGCGCTCGACGTACTCGCCATGGCCTGGCCGCACCAGCCCCCGCGGGCGTAATCAGGCGGGAGACGTCAGTAGTAGCCGTGCGCCAGGGAGTGGTGCCAGGCCCGACATGGCGTGCCGTAAGAGCGGTCGATGTAGGACAGGCCCCAGCGGATCTGGGTCCGCGCGTTGGTGCGCCAGTCGTCGCCGAACGCGGCCATCTTGCGCGCCGGCAGCGACTGCGGGATGCCGTAGGCGCCGCTGCGACCGTTGGCCGCGTGGACCTGCCAGTTGCTCTCGCGGGTCCACAGCTTGTCGAGGCAGGACCACTGCTCGCCCTTCCAACCGCGCTGCGCGGCCAGGAGCTTGCCGAGCTGCCGGGGAGCGAGGTGCGTCCGCTGCAGCGACCGCGAGGCGCGGTGCGCCGGGGCAGCCGCTGGCGTGCGCCGAGCCAGCTGGCTGGGCTCGAGCCTCGACGTCCACGAGGGACTCGCGACGGCCACCAACGGCCCGCTCGCGGCAGGCGTGCCTGCCCCGGCGTTGTCACTGGCCCACGCTGTGAGCCCTGATACGACGAGCAGGGATGTGCTCGCCATGGCCGTCGCGACGGCCGCCCCCCGGACCGAGATCCGGTTCAACGGTGCATCCTTCCGGCAGAGGTCACCGGCGGCGCGT
Source organism: Frankiaceae bacterium (assembly GCA_030840515.1). Classification (GTDB taxonomy): domain Bacteria; phylum Actinomycetota; class Actinomycetes; order JAVEEJ01; family JAVEEJ01; genus JAVEEJ01. Next base: position 793 of record JAVEEJ010000051.1, read on the forward strand.
AGGCAGCGGTTTCTGGGGACTGGCTGCCGTAGCACTGCCGGGCGGGTGACGGGGACGCGCTCCAACGGCGCGACCGCACGGTGCTTCCCTCGCCTACGTCACCCGAACCGTGCTAACTACAGCAAGCAGTACAGCACCCATGGAGCGCTGTCGCCAACTTCGCGGAGGGTGGGCTACATCACAGCCAATGGAGGAAGGAACCGGGTATAGAGGGTCGTCCCAGGTCCTGGATGGAGCGCAGCGGCCAGGTCAGCCGGTCGACAGCACCGACAGGTGGGGGCGGCGCGGAGCGGGCACCTGCGCGCTGGCGGCTAGCAGCAGCTCCTCCGCCGGGACCGGCCGCCCCAGCAGATAGCCCTGGGCGCGGTCGCAGCCCAGATCCACCAGTAGGTCGCGGGTGAGGCTGTCCTCGACGCCCTCGGCGACCACGCGCAGGCCCAGGCTGTGGCCGAGCTCGACCGTGGCGCGCACGATGGCGCGGTCGCTGTGTGAGCCGTGCGCTCGGGCGACGAAGGAGCGGTCGACCTTGATCTCGTTGACCGCGATCCGCTGCAGCAGGGCCAACGACGAGTAGCCGGTGCCGAAGTCGTCCACCGAGAGCTCGACGCCCAGGGAGCGCAGGTCGGCCAGCACGTGCGCGGCGAGCTCCACGTCGGACACCACGGAGGTCTCGGTGATCTCGAGGACGAGCTGACGGCCGGCGACACCGTGCTTGGCGAGGACCCTGGCGACGTCGTCAGGGAGCTGGCGGTCGAGCAGGTTGCGCGCAGACAGGTTCACCGCGAGCGAGAGCTGGGGGTCGGCGCGCAGCCAACCGGCCGCGGTGGCGACGCCCTGCTCGAGCACGTGCGCTGTGAACGCCCTCGCCAGACCCGTGTGGTCGGCGACGGGGATGAACTCGGCCGGGCCGAGCAGCCCGCGCGTCGGGTGCTGCCAGCGGCTGAGCACCTCGATGCCGACGACGCGACCGCTGGCGAGGTCGACCTGGGGCTGGAAGTGCAGGACCACCTCGTCGTTCTCGAGCGCGGCCCGTAGCTCAGCGGCGAGGCTGAGGCGCTCGAAGTTCGACGGGTCGCGGTCGCTTCGGTAGTGCCGCGCAGCGCCGCGCGACTCCTTGGCCTCGTACATCGCGATGTCCGCGCGCCGCAGCAGCTCGTCGACCTCGAGCCCGTCGTCCGGGAACGCGGCGACACCGATGCTCGCCTCGACGGAGAGCTTGATGCCCTCGCAGTCCATAGGTTGGGCGAGGATCTCCAGCAGCCGGTCGGCCACCAGGTCAGCGACCTGAGGGTTCTCCAGACCAGGGAGCAGGACGGCGAACTCGTCACCGCCGAGCCGCGCCACTGTGCCTTCGCCGCGCACCGCGTGGAGGAGGCGTCCGGCGACCTCACGCAGCAGTCGGTCACCTGTGCCGTGCCCCAGCGCGTCGTTGACCTCCTTGAAGTGGTCGAGGTCGATGAGCAGCAGGCCGGTGCACGAGCCGACCGCGGCCGACGCGTCGATGGCCGCGGCGCCGGCGCGAAGCAGGAACGCGCGGTTGGTGAGGCCGGTCAGGTGGTCGTGGCTGGCTTCGTACTCGTGGCGTGATGCCTCGCGCAGCACACGCGCGTGCAGCCGCGAGTGGACCACGGCGGTGCTGAGGGTGTGCGCGAACGTGGACAGCACTTGCCGCTCGCGACGCGAGAGCCGCACGGGACCGCCGAACCCGAGGCGCAGCTCACCGATGGTGCCGACCGACCCCTCAAGCGGAGCGCTGTGCACGCGGCCGGACGACTGCACCGTGGGGCCGGTGTGCGCCATGGTGCCCTCGAGGATCCGCCAGTCCGCGCCGTGCCGGACGTAGGCGTAGCGCGCGCCGGACTCCTCCGGGTCGTCGTGGATGACGAGCTCCACCCAGTCGGGGAGGAACAGGTCGCGGGCGGCGCGCAGTGCCTCGTCGGCGACAGACCGCTCGTCCAGCCGGTTGAGCGCCTTCGAGGCGACCTCGAGCTGCTGCCAGCGGTCGCGCTCCTGGTGGGCGCGCAGGTAGCTGTGGTCGGCAAGGAACACCAGGCCGAGCAGCGGCGGAAGCAGCAGCAGCATGCCGAGGGAGTCCGCCGCGAGATATCCCACACCGAGACCGACGCTGGTGTTCCCGAGGCCGACGAGGACGCGCAGCGCGAGACCGCGCAGCCACACCGGCGTGATCGCGTCGTTCTGGGAGAAGGCCACGGCGCAGGAGACGGCCCAACCGGACCACACCGAATAGGCCATGGTCGCGAGCACGAGGACCAGCGGCGAATCCCCGAGGATGCCGACCAGCGCACCACTCAGCCCGACGCCGACAGTGGCAACCGCAGCGTTGAACATCGCCTTGCGGGGCTGGCTCCACAGCCGCCCGACAGTGACCGCCGCAGCGAGCGCCAGCACCAGCACCGCCCACGACGGAGCCAGCATCCACAGCGCGATCACGATCGCCGTCTCGGACCAGTCGAACGACTCCGCGTCGTGACCGGTTCTGATGTGCAGCGTGGTCGTGCGGCACGCGACGAAGACTGCCGCCACGAGAAGGAGCGAGTACGGCGACGGCCGGTCGGAGCGCCACGCCGCCACGCCCGCGCCGACGAGCACGAGGCCCGCCGCCGCGAACATGAGCCGCAGCAGCCCTGCCAGCCGGGTGTTCGCCGGCGCTCCTGTTGTCACTGGATGTTCTGAGGCGTCGGCGGGGCTGCCGCGCTGATCTCGCCGGCGACCGCCTGGTAGTAGGGCGGCTGGTCCCCGAAGAAGGCCACGCCCCACATCGACGACAGCAGGCTGGCGTCCCGCGGCGCGTCCCACTTGGCGCCCGTCCACTGCGAACCGGTCCACTGGCTACCCGTCCACTGCGAGCCGGTCCACTGGCTACCGGTCCACTGCGAGCCGGTCCACTGCGAGCCGGTCCACTGGCTGCCCGTCCAGGCGCTGCCCTGCCAGCTGGCCCCCGTCCAGGTGCCACCGGTCCACTGCGAGCCGGTCCACTGCGAACCGGTCCACTGGCTACCCGTCCACTGCGAGCCCGTCCACTGCGAGCCGTTCCAGGCCTCGCAGCGCACGTCCATCTCGCCCTGGATCACGGTCTGGGTCCCGCCGCACGAGGTCTGCACGTGGGCGCTGCCTCGGCTGGCCTCGATGCTGCCGAGGCCGCTGCTGGACGGGCTCTGCCAGGTCGCGGGGCCGGGGTCGCTGGTCGTCGCCTGCGCGAGGTTGATGCGGCCGGAGCCCTGCGCAGCGGCGTCTGCGGAGCGGATGGTCTTCGCGGTGGCCATCAGCACGCGCTTGACCTGGTCCGGCGTCCACGTCGGGTGGGCGGCAAGGAGCAGCGCCACACCGCCGGCGGTGACAGCAGTCGCGTGCGAGCTACCTGACCCACGGATGTAGCTGGGGGCGAACAGCGCCTGCGAGTTGTCCTGCTCGATCTGCGATCCGTAGGAACGCTGGGCGATCAGCAGCCGGCCCGGGGCGACCACGTCGGGCTTGCTGACGCCCTGGGCCGTCGGTCCGCGCGAGGTCCAGGACGGGATGCTGTCGTCGGTGTTGTCGTTGGTGCCGTTGTCGTCGAACGCACCCACCGTGATGACGGTCGGGTCGTCACCGGGCTTGAGGATCGTGCCGGCCGCCGGGCCACTGTTGCCCGCGGCGACGACCATGACGATGCCCTGCCGCCAGAGCCGCTCGACCGCGTAGTCGATCGGGTCGACACCCGGGTCCTGGGTGGACGCCACGCCCCACGACAGGCTGAGCACGCGGATGTTGAACTGGTCCTTGTAGGCAGAGACCCAGCCCAAGGCCTGCAGCATCGTGGAGACATCGGCCGCTCCGTTGCGGCCAGCCACCTTGACCGCGACGACGGTCGCGTCGGGCGCCATGCCGACGTACCCGCCGTTCCGTCCGCCCGAGTCGGCGCCGTCGCCCGCAGCGAGGCTTGCCATGACGGTCCCGTGACCGAAGCTGTCGACGACCGTGCCCTCACCGGAGAGGTCGGGTCCGTGGACGAGGCGGCCGTTGAAGTCGCGCATGTCCGACACGCCTGTGTCGACGACCGCGATCCCGACGCCCTTGCCGGTGACGCCGCTCCGCCAGGCCGCTGCCGCACCGGTGGACTTGACGAAGGCGGAGGCAACGGCCCCGGGGTCCCAGCCGCTACCGGTGAGCTGTCCCTCGCGGTTGGCTGTCACGGCGCGTACGCCGGCCACCAGGCTCAGCTGGTGCAGCCGCGACCCGGGAACGCTCGCGGCGAGACCGTCGATCAGGGGGAGGTCCTTCTCGACGGTCCCGCCGAGCCGAGCGACGGCCGCGCGAACCCCCTCCACGGTGCCAGCCGTGGCCTGCACGATGACCCGCTGCGCCGAGCTGCTTGCCACGCTCAATCCGGGGTCGACCTGACCGCCTCCGCGGCTCGTCTCACCGCGGGCAGCACCCAGCCCGGGGAGGGCCAGGAGCGCCAGGGCAAGCGCGGCTACGAAGGAGATCGGTCGGCCGACTGCGCGCGACTCAGTCACAGGGGGTTTCTCCTCAGCTACGTAAGGCATCGATCAGAGAGTGGCCTGTGACGTAGCGTTACTGAATAGTCATTCAGAGTGATTCACGGAGCGTGACCTGCGCGGCCCCTGCAGCCAGGCGTCACCAGCCGAAGGCGCGGGCCCGTTCTGGGCGTTCCCGCCGAGCCATCCGGCCCACCAGCAGCGCGAACACCATCCCCACCACGAACCCGACCACGTGGGCGCCGTACGCGACCCCCGCCCCCGCCGACACGCCCGCCCCGCGGAAGTAGAGGTATTGCAGGGCAAACCACCCGCCCAGCACGAGCCACGCGGGCAGCCGGAGCGGGAGGAAGAACAGGAATGTCAGCGAGGACAGCACCCTGACCCGCGGGAAGAGCACGAGATAGGCGCCGAGTACGCCGGCGATCGCGCCGGAGGCCCCGACCAGCGAGGTCGTCGAGCCGGTGCTGAGGGCGGCGTGCCCGAAGGTCGCGGCGACGCCGCAGCCCAGGTAGAACAGCAGGTAGCGCAGCCTGCCGAAGCGGTCTTCGACGTTGTTGCCGAACACCCACAGGAAGAGCATGTTGCCCGCCAGGTGCAGCCACCCGCCGTGCACGAAGAGCGAGGTCAGCACGCTCAGCAGCGGCGACTTCGTCCGGGTGTCGTCCGCGCAGCTGTGGACCACGCCTCCCTCGGAGTAGAGCGTGTGGGTGACGACCTGATGTCCGGTGAACATCTCCTTCGGGATCGCGCCCCAGTGCTCGTAGTAGTGCGCTTGGGAGCACAGCTCTGCCGAGGTCTTAGGCCCGAGCGGTGTCGTGGCCGCAGGTGAGAGCAGGAACACCACGACGTTGATCGCGATCAGCAGCCACGTCATCACCGGCGCACGCGAGACCGGGTTCTCGTCGTGCCAGGGCAGGACCATGCGCGGCATCCTGCCCCGCCGGAGGGGTTCTAGGCAGCCGGGCCTAGAGCGGGAGGTCCTCCAGCATCTCGGTGACGAGCGCGGCGATGGGCGAGCGCTCGCTGCGGGTCAGCGTGACGTGGGCGAACAGGGGGTGACCCTTGAGCGCCTCGACCACCGCGACCACGCCGTCGTGACGGCCGACCCGCAGGTTGTCGCGCTGGGCGACGTCGTGCGTGAGGACGACCCGGGAGTCGGCGCCGATCCGAGACAGGACGGTGAGCAGCACGCCGCGTTCGAGTGACTGGGCCTCATCGACGATCACGTAGGTGTCGTGCAGCGACCGGCCCCGGATGTGCGTGAGCGGCAGCACCTCGAGGATCCCCCGGTCGACGACCTCCTCGATCACCGTCTCGCCGACGAGCGCACCCAAGGTGTCGAAGACGGCCTGGCCCCAGGGAGCCATCTTCTCGTTCTCGCTCCCGGGGAGGTAGCCGAGCTCCTGGCCGCCCACGGCGTACAGCGGCCGGAACACGCACACCTTCTTGTGCTGCCGCCGCTCGAGAACTGCCTCCAGGCCGGCGGCCAACGCGAGCGCGCTCTTGCCCGTGCCCGCGCGGCCACCGAGGCTGACGATCCCGACCTCCGGGTCGAGCAGGATGTCGAGGGCGATCCGCTGCTCGGCGCTCCGGCCGTGCACCCCGAAGGCGTCCCGGTCACCGCGGACCAGCCGCACGCTCTTGTCCGCCATCACGCGACCCAGACCGCTGCCCCGCTCGGACAGGAGCACCAAGCCGGTGTGACACGGCAGCTCGCGGGCCGCCTCGAGGTCGAGCCGCTCGTCGGCGTAGAGCTGATCGAGCTCAGCCCCGCTGATGTCGAGCTCCTCCATCCCTGTCCAGCCGGCAGTGGGCGCGAGCTCGGCCTGGTACTCCTCCGCCACCAGGCCCACGCTCGCCGCCTTGACGCGCAACGGCAGGTCTTTGGACACGAGTACGACGTCGAGCCCCTCCGCCTGGAGGTTGCGCGCCACGGCGAGGATCCGGGTGTCGTTGTCGCCGAGGTGGAAGCCGGCGGGCAGCACGCTGACGTCGCTGTGATTGAGCTCGACGCGGACGGTCCCGCCGTCCTCACCCATCGGAATCGGCTCGTCGAGCCGCCCGTGCTCGACCCGCAGGTCGTCGAGGGTGCGCAGGGCGTGCCTGGCGAAGTAACCCAGCTCGGGGTGGTTGCGCTTGAGCTCGAGCTCGGTGATCACCACGATCGGCAGCACGACCTCGTGCTCGGCGAACCGCCCCAGCGCTCCCGGATCCGCGAGCAGCACGCTCGTGTCCAGCACGTAGGTGCGGCGGTCGGACTTGCGGGCGCTGCGTCGTCTGAGGTCCGGGCGGGCTGCGGTCACGGGGCTACCCCTCGCGGCGTCGCGCGGGCGGCCGCCGCACACAAGCGCAGGGCCGGGCCAGGTGCTCCCGGGGCGCTCAGCGGTGGTGCTGGCCGCCGCAGTCGACGCTACGCCGCGATCATGAACCCTCCCGGATCCGACACGCCCGCCCGCGGGTGAGGGCGCGGGCCGCGGGCGGCGGACTTGGGCGGGCCGCGGGCGGCGGACTTGGGCGGGCCGCGGGCGGCGGACTTGGGCGGGCCGCGGGAGCACGCCGCTGGCGGCGGACTCGGCCGGC
>JAVEEJ010000053.1 GCA_030840515.1 Frankiaceae bacterium
GTTCTTCACAGCCGCTGGGCGCTCGCTGAGCGTGGGGCGCCTGACAACGGTGTGAAGAACTTCATCATCACCGAGGGTGGGGGGATGCGAGTACGGCGGGCGCCCGGGTAGCCGAGGCGGGGGGTGCGGCCCTGGCCCGCCGGTAGCATCGGCGTCATGCCCAGCCCCCGCCGCGCGCTGCGTGTCGTCGCGGGCGTCGCCGTCCTCGGCGTCGCCTACGGCGCCGGTGTGCTGACCGGGGTGGTCGGCACCGACGCTGACGTGAAGCAGGGCCGCAGCGTCATCGACGAGGCAGCGGAGCGGATCAACTCCAACGCCGCCAGTCCCGTGTCGCGCTCAGAGCTCGAGCGCGCTGCTGTGCAGGGGATGCTCGCCGCCTTGGGGGACCGCTGGTCGAGCTACCTGCCGGCCGCGGACTACGCGAGCTTCCAGGACGTGCTGGACGGCCGCTACAGCGGCGTGGGGCTCTGGGTTCGCCGCGACGCCGACGGGGTGGTCCGGGTGACCAGCGTGCAGGCCGACTCTCCCGCTGCTGCCGCAGGCGTCGCTGCCGGCGACGAGCTCGAGGCGGTGAACGGGGTCGAGGTGCGTGGCCGCACAGTGGCCGACGTGGTCACAGCGCTCCGCGGCGCTCCCGGCACCGTCGTCGATGTGGTCCTTGAGCGCGGAGGCGCGAAGCGAACCGTGAGCATGCGTCGCACGGCGCTCGAGTCCACGGATGTGTCCGTGCGCAAGCTCTCCGACAGCGTCGTCATGATCCGAGTCAGCGCGTTCACCCGCGGTGTCGGCCGGCAGGTCCGCGCCGCGGCGCAGCAGGCGGCGAAGGATCACGCGGGCGGGATCGTGCTCGACCTGCGCGACGACCCAGGCGGCCTGCTCGACGAGGCGGTGGAAACAGCATCGGTCTTCCTCGACGGCGGCATCGTCGCCTCCTACGAGCGACGGGGCGCCGCCCGCCGCAGCCTCCCGGTGCTCGGCCACGGCGACACGGGCACCCCGCTCGCCGTACTCGTGGACTCCGCGACCGCCTCTGCGGCGGAGGTCGTCGCAGCTGCCTTGCAGGACCGCAAGCGGGCCGTTCTGCTGGGCGCCCGGACCTTCGGCAAGGGGTCGGTGCAGGAGCCCGCCAGGCTCTCCGACGGATCCGCCATCGAGCTCACCGTCGGGCGCTACCTGACGCCGTCCGGCACCGCCCTCGACGGGGTGGGCATCGAGCCCGACATCGAGGTGCCCACCGGCTCGCCGGCTCGCGTTGCCGAGCAGCGGGCGGTCGAGGTCCTGATCGGCCTACTGGCCGACTCGGGCACCTCCGGTCGAGGCTGAGGTCGTCGTGGTGAGGGAGCAGGGCCGCAAGCTGGTGGCCCAGAACAAGAAGGCGCGCCACGACTACGCCATCGACGAGGTGCTCGAGGCCGGCCTGGTGCTCACCGGCACCGAGGTCAAGTCACTGAGGGCCGGCCGGGCCTCCCTCATCGACGCCTACGCCACCGTCAAGGACGGCGAGGTGTGGCTGCAGGGCGCCCACATCCCGGAGTGGGACGCGGGGTCGTGGACCAACCACGAGCCGCGCCGCCCCCGCAAGCTGCTGCTGCACAAGCTCGAGATCGTCAAGCTCATCGGGAAGACGAAAGAGGGCGGAATCACCCTGGTCCCGCTCTCCCTCTACTTCAAGGACGGCCGCGCCAAGATCGAGCTCGCGCTCGCACGCGGCAAGAAGTCCTACGACAAGCGACAGGCGCTGGCCGAACGGCAGTCGGAGCGCGAGGTCGCCCGCGAGCTGGGCCGACGCGCCAAGGGTCGGAGTGACTGACCCTGACTGAAAGCGAGCACCGAAGCGAAGCGGAGGCGCGCAGCGTAATCAGCACTGTCGCCGATCCTCGGGTCAGCGCCTTCTGGGCCGAGCTCGGGCTTCCCGGGCTCATCGATGTGCACACGCACTTCATGCCGCCGCGGCTGCAGGAGAAGGTCTGGGCCTACTTCGACCAGGCCGGGCCGTTGACGGGCCGGCAGTGGCCGATTCACTACCGAGTCGACGCCGAGCAGCGGGTCGCCGTACTCGCCTCTTTCGGCGTCCGGGCCTTCACCGCGCTCGCCTACCCGCACAAGCCGGGCATGGCGGAGTCACTCAACGCGTGGACGCTGGACTTCGCGGCGCGCACGCCGGGTTGCCTGCCGACGGCGACCTTCTTCGCAGAGGAGGGCGCAGGCGCGTACGTCGGCGCCGCGTTCGAGGCCGGTGCCCGGGTGTTCAAGAGCCACGTGCAGGTGGGCCGATTCGATCCGCGCGACCCGGCGCTCGACGAGGTGTGGGGGCTGCTCGCCGAAGCCCAGGTGCCGGTCGTCGTGCATGTCGGGGGTGGGCCGGTGCCGGGGGAGTTCACCGGGCCCGGGCCGTTCGGCGAGGTGCTCGCACGGCATCCCGCCCTCCCTGCCGTGATCGCTCACCTGGGCATGCCGGATGTGGACGAGTTCTGCGATCTGGCGGGACGCTACGACAACGTCCGGCTCGATACGACGATGGCCTTCGTGGACTTCTGGCCGCAGCCGCCACCGTCGGCTGCGCTGCGGTCCCGGCTGCGCGCGCTCGGCGAGAAGATCCTGCTGGGCACCGACTTCCCGACCATTCCCTACCCCTACTTCCACCAGCTCGAGGTGCTCGCCCGGCTCGACCTCGGTGACGACTGGCTGCGCAGGGTGTGCTGGGAGAACGCGGCCGAGCTGTTCCTGAGCTGACGCTGCGCGCTCAGTCCCTGAGCGGCTTGGCCCCACCGGTGAAGTCGCGGCAGTCGTCGGTTTCGAGCACGCGGCCTGGTGCGCCGCCGCCGGCCACCAGTCGGCGCAACGCCGGCAGGTCGATGGGTGCGTCGGACCCGACGAGGACGAGATTGCCGAACCGGCGCCCGCGGAAGGTCGA
>JAVEEJ010000058.1 GCA_030840515.1 Frankiaceae bacterium
CGAGCCCACCACCGGCCTCGACCCGGCCAGCCGGGTGACCGTCTGGGACGAGGTGCGCCGGATCAACCAGGAAGGCACCACGGTCTTCCTCACCACGCAGTACCTCGAGGAGGCCGACGCGCTGTGCGACCGGCTCGCGATCATCGACGGAGGGCGCATCGTGCGGCAGGGCACACCGGCGGAGCTCAAGAGTGAGCTGCGAGTACGACGACAGCTCGACTCCGATCCCACGCTCGACGAGGTGTTCCTCGACGCGACCGGACGCACCCGGGAGCGGCAGGCCGGCGAGGTCCGCGAGGTGACGGCATGACGACCGCAACCGGGTCTTCCCTGACGCAGACTCTGGTGCTCGGCAAGCGCGCGCTGCGGGAGATCCAGCGAACGCCCGAGGCGCTGTTCCCGACCCTGTTCATCCCGCTGTTCTTCCTCGTCGTGAACGTGGGGCAGGCAGGCAAGATCTTCCCGTCGAAGGAGACGCCCTTCCTGCACGGGCAGAACTACGGCGCCTTCCAGCTGCCCAGCTCGCTGCTGCTCGCCGCTTCCTTCGGCATCGCCTCGCAGTTCCTCGTCGAGGAGATCGAAGGCGGCTACTTCGACAAGCTGCGGGCGGCGCCGGTGGCGCGCAGCGCGCTCGTGCTCGGCCGGCTCGTCGCCGAGTTCGTCAAGGGCCTGGGGATCGCCGTCGTCATCCTGCTGCTCGCGCTCCCGCTCGGCATCCGGGTGGCCAGCGGACCCGTCGGGATCGCGCTCATCATGCTGCTGACCGCGCTCTGGTCGGTGGTCTACACCGGCTTGATGATGCTCATCGCGCTGAAGACCCGCAGCGCGGCAGCGACACAGTCGGGCGGACTGCTGTTCTTCCCGCTGCTGTTCTGCACGCCCAACTTCGTGCCACGCAACCTGCTGACCCGCCCGATGGAGATCGCGGCGACGTACAACCCCGTCACCTACGTGATGGAGGGGCTGCGCTCGCTGATCCTGCAGGACATCCACTGGGCCGTGGTGGGCAAGGGCTTCGCCGTCGTGGCCGTTCTTGGCGTCATCATGCTCGCGCTGAGCGTGAAGATCATCAACTCCTACGACTAGCGGCCGGTGACGCTCCGGCGTCGCTGTCGTAACCCCGGTGTGAGCCTCCTTCGCCGCGCCACGGGTGCGGCACTCCTGCTGCTCGGCCTGTTCACCGCCGTTCCCGGCGAAGCGGCCGGCCCCGCGGTCGAACTCGTGACCACGGTGACCGCACCCGGTGCGGTGAGCGGCCACATCGTGATGGAGGGGTCTCACCCGCGCTGGTTCTACCTCTCGAGCGCGCTCGGGCTGATCGTCTACGACATCTCTGATCCAGCCGCGCCGCGCGAGGTGGGGAGGCTGCCTCAGCCGACCTATCAGAACGAGGACCTCGACGGGTCCGGCACGGTTGCGCTGCTCGCGGACGACGAACCGGTCAGCGGCGAGGGCCTGCCTGTCGGCGGGCAGCTGTCGGTTGTCAGCGTGAGCGACAAGGCGAATCCGACCACCGTCGCCGTCGCCTCGCTGCGAGACGGCGCGGGCCACACTGCCACCTGCCTCGACGGCTGCCGTTGGGCCTACGCGTCCGGCGGCGGAACCCTCGCCGCGGTCGACCTGCGCGTGCCCGCCAAGCCCGTCGTCTCAACACTGCCCGCTCCCGCCGCAACTGGGACAGTGCACGACGGCGAGCAGGACCGCGACGGCGTGCTCTGGCTCTCTGGCGTGGACGGGATGGCGGCTCTCGCCACGCGTCCCGTGACGACGCTGGGGGAGCGAGTACGCCGGCTCAGTGCGCGGGCTACTCCCACGAAGCCCGTCATCCTCACCACGACCGGCGCGCCGCACAGCTCCGGTGCGACGCGGGTCGGGATCCTGCACAGCTCGCTGCGGCCGGCCGACATCCACTACCGGGGCTTTGCTCCAGGTGACGTCGTACTCGCCTCCGAGGAGTTCACTGCCGATGCCTGCGGTGACGGCGGTCGCTTCCACACCTTTGATGCGCGCGGGGTACGCACCGGAGCGCCGCTGCGGCTGCTCGACAGCGTGGCCCCTCAGGAGAGCTCGTCGGCGAAGGTTCCCGTGGGGCTGGGACGCGGCTGCTCGGCGCACTGGTTCACGACGAGCGGGTCCTTGGTCGCGGTCGCGTGGTACGGCGCAGGCACCCGCATCCTCGACGTCTCCGACCCGCGCCACGTCCGGCAGGTCGGCCGCTACGTCCCGACTGAGCCGCGGGTCTGGGCCGCGTACTGGATCCCGGGCACGCCGTACGTCTACTCGCTCGACCTCGACCGAGGCATCGACGTGCTGCGAGTCTCAGCGCGCCCGGGCGGTCCCGAGGTGGCGCCGCTGAGTCACGGCGTTCGCCCGGCCGCCGCGCTGCAGGCGCGGGTGCTGGACGGGATGTGCCGCTAGCCGGCGAGCTCGCCCATCAGCAGGTCGGTGAGCTGCGCGACGAGCTCCGGGCGCGTGACCTGCGAGTGCTCCAACCACCAGTCGCCGGCCGAGCGCACCATCCCCACGATTCCGTGAGCCCAGATGTCCGCGCGCACGGCACCGTCGGGCAGCCCGAGCTGGAGCCGTAGGCCCGCTGCGAGCTCCGCGGCCAGCCGCTGCTGCACCAGTGCGACGTAGCCGGCGACGGCCGGCTCCTCGACTGCTGCCTGGTGCACCACGAAGCGGTAGACGTCCGGTCGGCGCTCGATCGCGGTCAGGTAGGCGTCGATGGTGGCGGCGACCCGACGGCGCAGCCCGCCGCGCGTACCCAACGCGGCTCGCAGCTGCGCCACGAGCTCCTCGGTGTGCTGCTCGGCGAGCGCGCGGTAGAGCCCGGCCTTGTCGCCGAAGTGCCGGTAGAGCACGGGTTTGGTGATCCCGGCCTCCGCTGCGATGGCGGCGACCGACACCTGTCCGCCGTACTCGCTCACTGCCCGGTCTGCCGCCTCGAGCAGCTGCACCCGTCGCCCGGGGTCGCGCCCCGGGCTAGTTGACATAGATGCCGGTGATGGCCCGGGAGATGACCAACCGCTGGATCTCCGAGGTGCCCTCGAAGATGGTGTAGATCTTCGCGTCGCGGTGCATCCGCTCCACGGGGTAGTCGCGGGTGTAGCCGTTGCCGCCAAGGATCTGGATGGCTTCTTCGGTCACGCGTACGGCGGTCTCGCCGGCGAACAGCTTCGACATCGAGCCCTCGGCGTTGGTGAACTCCTTGCCGTTGCGGGCCATCCACGCCGCGCGCCACACCAGCAGCCGTGCGGCGTCGATCTGCGTCTTCATGTCAGCGAGCTTGAAGGCGATCGCCTGGTTCTGCGCGATCGGCCGGCCGAACTGCACGCGCTGCTTGGAGTAGTCGAGCGCGTACTCGTACGCCGCCCGCGCGATGCCGAGCGCCTGCGCGCCGACGCTCGGACGCGAGGCCTCGAACGTCGCGAGTGCGGCGGTGCCCCGGCTGCTCTTGCCCTCGCGTGCCCTCGCGAGCCGCTCGTCGAGCTTGTCCTTGCCACCGAGAAGGCAAGATCCGGGCACGCGTACGGCGTCCAGCACCACCTCGGCCGTGTGGGAGGCGCGGATCCCGTGCTTCTTGAACTTCTGGCCCTGGCTCAGCCCCTTGGTGCCGGGCGGGATGACGAAGCTGGCTTGGCCGCGGGTGCCCAGCTCGGGGTCGACTGTCGC
>JAVEEJ010000080.1 GCA_030840515.1 Frankiaceae bacterium
GCGATGATCGCGTAGCTCTTGATCAGCTGACTCGTCAGCTGCACGCCCTGCAGCTGTTCCTGCGTGTTGCGCGCGGCCGGGATGTTGATGAACAACGAGGCCTTCGCGACATACAGCTTGGGCTGACGAGCCACGTTGGAGAACGCCCCGAGGCCGCCTGCGACGAGGCAGAGGAAGATGGGTAGCCATCGCCTCCGCAGCAGGGAGAGCGCCGTGCCTAGGTTCACTCTGGCAATCTAGCGGAGGATCTCGAGCATCCCTGCTCCGAACGGAGGCTGTGCGTGCCGCGCGTCAGCGCTCTGGTCGTCACGTGGAACAGCGCCTCCGACATCACAGCTTGCGTGAACGCGGCCCTCAGCCAAGAGGTCGACGGTGGCCTCGAGGTCGTGGTCGTCGACAACGCGTCGGCCGATGAGACCGTCAGCCTGCTGCGCGAGATCAGCGATCCGAGGCTGCGCCTCATCGCGCTGGACTCCAACACCGGCTACGCCGAGGGCAACAACCGCGCCCTTGCCGAGTCGAGCGGCGAACTGGTGCTGCTCCTCAACCCCGACTGCGTGATGTCCGACGGCTGCGTTGCAGAGCTCGTCGGCCACCTGGAGCGCTCACCCGGGGTCGCGGCGGCGGCCGCGCTGCTGCGGAACGCCGACGGCTCCGTGCAGACCTTTGCCCGGCGGGACCTCACGCTGCCGTCCATCTGGTGGGACCTCACCGACATCGGGCGCCGATGGGACGAGCGGGTGCGCGACCAGCGCGGTCGTCGGTGGCGCCGCTACGCAGCCGAGTTCGAAGCCGGCATCGACTCGCCGCTGGCTGTCGACTGCCCGGCCGCCGCGTGCCTCGTGCTGTGGCGCACGCTGGTGCGCAAACGTCTCTTCGACCCCGGCCTGCCCTTGTTCTTCAACGACGGCGACCTCTATGCGCGGCTGCGCAACCGGGGTTACCTCATCGAGGTGACCCCGGCAGCGTCGGCTAGCCACATCGGCGGAACGAGCCACCGCCAGCTGCCTAACTCACGCAAGCGGGCCGAGTTCGTCTGGTCGATGCGCCAGTACGTCAGCCGACACTGGTCCGGCCGGCGCTGCGCTGCGCTGTGGGTGCTGCTCATGGTCGACGTGATCACAGCGACCCTCCGCGCACCGTTCAGCCGTCGGCGTCGGCGGGCTCTGCTGGCTCACGCCCGAGGGACCCTGGGCGGCCTCGGGCTCCCCGGTGGCGCTGTTCCCTGGCTGTCCGGCGTTCCGGGGCCACGACGACGGGTCGGCCTGCTCCGGGCCCGACTCAGGCGGCAGTTCCGCGATGGCCTGCGTTCGCTGGCCCGTCGTACTCGTCGCCGTCGGGTGCTCATCCGGCTGCGGCTCGGTGCCTGGGTGAACCGGTCCCACCTCGACGTGACGATCCACCCGTCCGCGAACATCGCGAGTGACGTACTGGTCGAGCAGCCCAGCGGCCAGTCGGGGAGGCTGCTCATCGGACCGCGAGCGCGCATCCAGCGCGGCGTGATCCTGCGGCTGTGGGGCGGTGAGCTGGTGCTCGGGCACGCTGTCGATGTGCGCTCCGGCTCCTGCCTGACAGTGAAGGGCCAGCTGCATCTCGCGCCGCGCGTCACCATCGGTCGCAACGTCGGCGTGCATGCCGACAGCCAGATGACGTGGGGGTTCGGGGTGACGGTTGGCGAGGGTTCCCTGATCATCGACAGCGAGCACACCTCCGATGGCACTGCGGTCCCTGTGCTCGATCAGCCCATCGTCATCCGCCCCGTGTCGATCGGTGCGTGCACCTTCATCGGCGCCGGTGCGGTCATCACGGCGGGGGTGAGCATCGGCGCCGGTGCGGTGATCGGCGCACGCAGCGTGGTCACGGCGGATGTCGCCGAGCGCACGATCGCTCTGGGCGCTCCGGCCCGGGCCGTCGGGAAGACGGGACCAGGGGTGATCGCAGAATGAAGGACGCGCTCTACTACGGCTCAAGATCCGAGCGAAAGCGGCTGCAGCGCGCGGTGCGCAAGAAGGGTGGGGCGCTCCTCTCCCCGCTCCGCATGCCGCACCCACCAGGTCGCAAGGTCAGCGAGCAGATCACGATCGGCGAGCGCACGGTGATCGGTCCCGGGCTGTGGCTGTCAATGCCCAACGCGAAGGGCCGGCTCTCGATCGGGAGCGACTGCTTCTTCGGCGGCGACGTGTCCATCACGTGTGCCGAGCGGGTAGTCATCGGGGACGGGGTCGGCATCGCCGATCGCTGCGGCATCTTCGACCACGGACATGACCCGGCGGCGTGGCACGGTCGGACTCTCGAGGGCGCCGACCCGCGCAAGGGGTGGGGCATCACCACGCCTCGACCGGTAGAGCTCAAGCGCGGGGCGCTGCTGGCCGTCGGCGTTCTCGTGATGCCCGGCGTCACGATCGGAGAAGGGGCGCTGGTCGCGCCGGGCGCTGTCGTCACCGAGGACGTCGAGGACTTCACCATGGTGGCGGGCAACCCGGCACGGCTGGTCAGGCGGCTGCGGGACTAGCCGATGCAGGTCCAGGCCGGGGGCGCGCTGGCCCTGACGCGGTCGGTCGCGAGTCTCAACGGACGTCTCCTCGGTAGCCGACGACCCGCGCGGGTGATCCCACCGCAATGGCGAGATCGGGTACGTCGTGTGTGACCACCGAGCCCGCGCCGACGACGGCGCCTGCACCCACGCGCACTCCGACGATGGTCACGTGCGCACCAATCCAGGCACCCGCCCCGACCGAGACGTCGAGCTCGTCGAACGGCTGGTCGCGCACTGGCCCGTCGCCGGCCAGCCCGTGGTTGCCGGCGACCAGCACCACATGCGGGCTGAGCAGCGCGTCGGCCTCGATCCGCGCCCAGGTGCGGCTCCAACCACCCCATACGCAGCAGTAAGGCCCCACCGTCGCCCGCGGGCCGATCTCGACGCGTTCGACGAACCTGAGCGACGCGAGCGGCGAGATGCGCGCGGTGGGGTCGATGTGCTCGGCGCGGCGGGCGACGATGTGCTCCTTGCTGACACGGCGACCCAGCACACCGAGGGCAGCGAGCTCGTCCGCGGTCAGCTCCCCGAGAGAGTCGCCGAGCCGCAGCGCGCGCTGCAGTCGGCCGCGCAGGTCCCGCATCGTCACAGGATGACCACCCTCGGCGCGATGTCCACCAGGCCCCCGCCGCCGTGGCGCGCAGCCACGGGCAGCCGTGCGACCTCTTGGTCCACCCACACCGCTGTGACGTCCGCTGAGCCGATGGCGACGTCGAGCGGGTAGGTGCCCTCGGCCACGTTGAGCCGCAGCTGCACCTCGATGATCCGCTCCTCACCGGCCGCCATGGCTGGGACCCGCCCGCTGTCGAAGCCAAGGAAGGTGGCGATCAGCCCGGCGCCTTCCTTGTGCAGCCGGAGCCCCACAACGGACTCGGGTACAGCGTTCCGCGCGCGCAGCCGCAGCTCGACGCGCACCAATGCGCCTGGATCCCACAGCAGCTGCTCGACGCCGTCGCGGTCCAGCGCCCGTGAGCTGACCACCTGCATGTCGCCCGTCGCACCGGCGTCCTCACCGACCTGCCGTGCCTCAATCCCCATGGCGAGCAGCTCGTGATAGCTCGCGACCACCTCGCGCGGCTCACCTGCAGCACGAACCTCGCCACGTTCAAGCAGCAGGGCCCGGTCGGCGAGGCTGAGCACCGCGGCCAGGTTGTGGCTGACGAACAGCACCCCGACGCCGTCGGCGCGCAACGCCTTGATGCGGTCGAGGCACTTCACCTGGAAGGGCAAGTCGCCGACCGCGAGCACCTCGTCGACCAGCAGCAGCTGGGGACTGGTGTGCACGGCAACAGCGAAGCCGAGCCGCATGAACATGCCCGAGCTGTAGGTCTTCACCGGTTCGTCGATGACGTGGGCGAGCTCGGCGAAAGCCACGATGTCGTCGAAGGCCGCTGCCACCTCGCGCTTGGTGAGTCCCAGCAAGCGTCCGTTGATCCCGACGTTCTCGCGCCCGGTGAGCTCGGGGTGGAACCCGGCGCCGACCTCGATCAACGGCGCCACCCGGCGTGGTCTGCGCACGGTGCCGCGCGTGGCCGGGCTGACGCCGCACGCGAGCTTGAGCAGCGTTGACTTCCCCGCGCCGTTGCGCCCGATGACCGACACCACCTCGCCGGGCTGGACGTCGAGGTCCAGCTCTTTGAGCGCCCAGCGCTCGTCCCCCTTGCGCGACGGATAGCGCTTGGCCACGCCGCGCAGCTCCAGCAGTGCGCTCATCGGTGCAGCCCAGCGAGTTCGGCGGGCGTTCCGAGGAAGGCGCGCACGGCGGCGTCGTCGACGACTCGGGTCCGCTGGATCTTGCGCCGCTGCGCGAGCGCCACCGGCAGCCTTCCGACAAAGTCGAGCCGACCCCGGAGGTAGGGCGACAGCATCCCGCGCTGCCTCGCGGTGCGGGCTTCGCGGCGGGTCCGGCGCCAGATGGCTGCGGGTGTCACGAAGGGATGATCGCGCACGGCGCACCAGGCGCTGTTGCGCCCGATGCAGCGCCACGAGCGCGCCGCGATCCCGCTGCCCTGTCCAAGATGCGAGACATGGGCCGTTGGCACGACGACGGCGCGCCACCCGGCGAGCCTGCCGCGCCACGCGAGGTCGACGTCCTCGTAGTAGAGGAAGAACGGCTCGTGGAACCCGCCGATGGACTCGAACACGCTTCGGCGGTAGACCGGCGCGGCCCCCGGCGGTGCGAACACGTCGTAGGGATGTGCCGGCAGTGCACCCAGGTCCTGTCCGCGCAGCAGCTTGTAGGCGAACCCACCGACGTCGTACGCGTCGCCTGCGCTCTCCACCCTGCCCTCTGGCGTAACCAGCACACCGCCGATGGCCCACACGTCCTCGACGGCGTGCGGCTCCAGCAGAGCGAGCCAGTCGGGAGCCGGCGTCGCATCGGAGTTGAGGACGGCGACCCAGGGGGAGCGAGTACGGCGAAACCCAAGGTTGGCGGCCGCGCCGAAGCCGGCGTTGCGGTCGTGGCGCACGAGGACCACGTCCGGGAAGCTCTCCTCGATGAGGCGGTCGGAGCCGTCCGTGGAGCCGTTGTCGACGACCACGACCTCCGCCGCCCGCACGGTCTGTCCCTGGACGGCCTCGAGGCAGTTGAGGATGAAGCTCCGCCCGTTGTAGTTGGGGATCACGACAGCGACGCGCCAGGCCTCGCTCATGGCGCCACCTCGTCCCCCAGCAGCAGCCGACGCAGCTTCGCGGTCTCTCCCGAGAGCGTGAAGCGCTCCTCGACCCGGCGCCGGCCAGCGGCGCCGAGCGCGGCCCGCGTGCTGACGTCCGCGTCGAGCAGCTCGCCCAAGGCTGCCGCCAGCGCGGCCGCGTCTTCCACGGGGACGAGGCGCCCGACCTGGTCGTCGACCATCTCGGGCATGCCGACGACGTCCGTGCCGACGACCGGCACGCC
>JAVEEJ010000229.1 GCA_030840515.1 Frankiaceae bacterium
ACGCCGGCGACGAGCACGAGGAGTGCCGCCCAGATGAGCAGCAGCGAGTCGGCGATGCTCATCGCGGGCTCCGCTGCTCCTGCCACCCGGACACCAGCTTGGCCTGCAAGCCGAACATCTCCTTCTCCTGCTCCGGATCGGCGTGGTCGTAGCCGAGCAGGTGAAGGATCCCGTGCGTGCAGAGCAGGTGGAGCTCGTCGACCATCGAGTGACCGGCTTCCCGAGCCTGCTTCTCGGCGACCTGCGGGCAGAGCACGACATCCCCGAGCAGGGCGGGCGCGTCATCCTCGGCGGCGCCGCCTGGACCCGGGTCATGCAGCTCGTCCATCGGGAACGCGAGCACGTCGGTAGGACCGGGCTCGTCCATCCACTGCACGTGCAGGGTCTCCATCGCGTCGGTGTCGACGATGAGGACGGACAGGTCGGCCAGCGGGTTGATCTTCATCTCGTCGAGCACGAAGCGGGCGAGCCGACTGAGCTCCTGCTCGTCGACGTTGACGCCGGACTCGTTGTTGATGTCGATGGACACCGGTCACCGCCTGCCGGAGGGCCCGCGCCGAGCCTGCGAGCCGCTGGAGCGCGGCGCCTCGCGTTCGGCGTCGTAGCGCGCGTAGGCGTCAACGATGTCGCCGACGAGTCGGTGCCGGACGACGTCGGTGCTGTTCAGGGTGGAGAAGTGCACATCCTCGACGCCGTCCAGGATGTCGCGCACGATGCGCAGCCCGCTCGTGGTTCCGCTGGGCAGGTCGACCTGAGTGACGTCCCCGGTGACCACGATCTTCGAGCCGAAGCCCAGCCGCGTGAGGAACATCTTCATCTGCTCGGGCGAGGTGTTCTGCGCCTCGTCCAGCACGATGAAGGCATTGTTCAGGGTGTTGTGCGTGACCAAAAAGTCCTCTGTGACGTACAGCGAGTCAAGCGCCGCGACGGAGATGCAGACGCACTCCGCCTCACCTGAGGGCTCGATGCTCTCGATCATCCGCATGGGGCGACCTGCCCCACCTTCCGCGTAGGCGAGAAGCTTTCGCGTTAGCCGGAAGGGCTCGATTTCTGCTGGAAGACGAATGTCAACTACGTGGGCATCGTGGAGGTGCGGCACCTCACGACCACGTGCCAGTCCCGGCTTCCTGCCCTCGGCCTTGCGTGTCCGCCAGTAGGCAACTCCACCCAGGGAGCGAACGAGCCATACGACGTCGTCTCGCAGCTGGTCGGAGCACGTCACATACTGGATTCGGCAGGTGCGGCCACGCTGGCGCACGGGCCCGCCATCTGAGTCCAGGAGGCCCTGTAGCAGCGCCACGCGTGAGGAAGCCGTGTTGTGAAGGTAAGAGCGAGGTATGAACTTCGTCTCCGAACGAGTGCCCGCTAGCCCAAGCTCACGGAGCACGGCAGTGACAGGGTTCGCCGTCTTCAGGCCACGTGCACCTTGGGGGTTGCGCAGGACGTAATCGAATCTGCTCTTGTATTCGACTGTGATTTCCGGAAGTGCAGCCTGCAGAGCCTCCACCAACTCTGCATCTGCCGTGGAGAACGCTGGCGTGGTGCTGGTCGTCAGGCACCCGTCACCCAGAAGAAGGCCGAGCGCGTAGGGGTCCATGGGGACCGCGCACTCCGGGAATTCCACGGGCTTCACCATCGGCAACTCGTACCGGCGGGCGTGAGCAGCACGCAGGGTGCCGACCATGTCTTGCGTCTCCATGATCCGGCGTGCTCTGCCGCGACGGCGATCGGCGCGTGTAGTCACTGACCAGAGATGCTCGGCGCAGGTCAACGTCGACGCACCGTCCTGGGTCGTGACCCTGAACACCTCCTTGGGCCCTTGGGGATAGACGCCAAGCACGTGCGTAGGTCGTCCGTCTGCTCCGACCACGAGATCCCCGACGCGAAGAGTCCCGATCGGCCGAAATCCCTCGGGCGTGAGCACGGGTGTGTCCACCGGTTGCGCACGGCCCCTCATATATGCCAAGGGCGCAACCTCGATGGTTCCGGTCGCCATGAGACGCGGGATCGAGTCGGTGTCGACCATGTCGTGCAGCGCGTCATAGAGCGGCCGCAGGTAGGGGTCGATCTTCTCGTAGAGCGTGCCCGGCAAGAAGCCGAGTCGCTCCCCCGCCTCGACGGCTGGCCGGGTCAGGATGATGCGGTTGACCTGCTTGCTCTGCAGGTACTGCACCGCCTTCGCCATCGCGAGGTAGGTCTTGCCGGTGCCGGCGGGGCCGATGCCGAAGACGATGGTGTGCTCGTCGATCGCGTCGACGTAACGTTTCTGGTTGACCGTCTTGGGGCGGATCGTGCGGGCCCGCGTGGACAGGATGTTCAAGGCGAGTACGTCAGCAGGCCGTGCGTCGCTGCCCTGCTTCACCATCGCCACGGTGCGCTCGACGTCCTCGGCCGTCATCGGCTCGCCGCGGTCGAGAAGCGTGATGAGCTGCATGAACACCGACCGCGCCAGCTCGACGTCATCAGCCGAGCCGGTGAGGGTGATCTCGTTGCCGCGGACGTGGATGTCGGCCTGTAGCGACCGCTCGAGTACGCCCAGGAGCTCATCGCGCGAGCCGAGCAGGCTCACCATGGACTGGGAGCCCGGGACGACGATCTTCGTCTGGGACTGCTGGCTATCGGCCATAGGGCGGCCGTGGCACCTGCTCTCCTTCTCGGCAACGTGACCCCGCGATGCTACCCGCGACGCGCACGCGCGACGCCACCCAATTGATCACCGTCAGGGTCAACCGGCAGGGTGGCCCAAGGCTCGGCCGCCCATGACGTGCGCGTGCACGTGCGGGACGAGCTGGCCCGAGTCGGCGCCGACGTTGAAGGACAGCCTCCATCCGCTGCGGGCCACGCCCTCGGACTCCGCGACGTCGGCCGCCACGGTCAGGAGCTGAGCCGCCAGCTCTGGGTCGGCAACCGCGAGCGCTGCGACGTCCGTGTAGTGCTGCTTGGTGATGACGAGGACGTGGGTCGGCGCGGCGGGGTTGATGTCGCGAAACGCCAGCGTGAGCTCGCCCTCGTGCACCACATCGGCCGGGATCTCGCCGCGCACGATCCGGCAGAACAGGCACTCGTCGCTCATCGGTGCTCCCGCGTCACGTAGAGACCGACCCCGCCAGCCAGCCCCAGCAGCACAGCCAACACGATGGCCGCTTGGACAGCCCGGAGCGGTCCGACGAAGCCGCTTCCCTTGGACTTGGCCGCGGCCGGTGTGGCGCTCGGCGTCGGCGCGTCAGTCTCCGTGTCCGTGGGGGCAGGCACACCGGTGGGCAGCTGGACGGGCGCCTCGCTCGTCTGGCGCGGTCGGGGGGTGCGAGTACGACGAGGCGTGGGCTTGGGCGTCGGCGTACTCGTCGCCGTCTTCGTTTGAATCGGAGTCGGGGTCGGCTCTGCCGTCGGAGTCGGCCGGCACAACGGAGGCACGCAGAGCGGGGGCGTCGGCGTCGGAGTCGCCGGCCCCGGATCAGCCGTCTCGCTCGCGGTCACCTCACGAGGGGCATGGGTGGGACTCCCGGCCGCCGTCGCGCTGAGGCCGAAGCCCACGGCCCCGGCCAGCACGGAACCGAGCAGCAGCATGCGAGCAGCCGACCGCACCCGACACGCTCCCGTCCCCACCCCGGACCCGCCGTGCGCGGCCCCGACACCGGAAGGCTACGGCCCGCGCGTGTAAACCGAACCTGGGTGCCCGTCGTCGTACCGTCGTGATCGGCATCGTGCTCCGTGAGGGCACTACAGCGACAGCGGGGAGGACGGTCGTGCCGACCACCCAACGGCCGACAACCGAGCGCTGGTCTGCCGATGAGGCGGTCACCGAGCTCTACGGGGCGCACTACCGGTCACTGGTCCGGATGGCGGCCTTCCTCTTGCACGACGTGGGGCAGGCGGAGGAGGTCGTGCAGGACGCTTTCGTCGCGATGCACGGGTCCTGGCGCCGGCTCAAGGACCCGGAGAAGGCGCTCGCCTACCTTCGACAGTCCGTCGTGAATCGCTCACGCTCCGCGCTGCGCCACCGCAAGGTGGTCGAGGCGCACGCCCCGAAGCCGATGCCCGACGCCGCCAGCGCCGAGTACGGCGCACT
>JAVEEJ010000238.1 GCA_030840515.1 Frankiaceae bacterium
CTCGAATGGGCGGACGAGCTCACGGACGGGCTGCGTGCCGAGTGCGACCGCACAGGTGCGAGCGTCGTCGGCGGCGACGTCGTCGCAGCGCCGCTCGTGCTCATCTCCGTGACGGCGCTCGGCGACCTCACCGGGCAAGCGCCCGTCCTGCGCTCAGGAGCGCAACCCGGCGACGTCGTGGTCTGCACCGGAGGGTTGGGAGCGAGTACGGCGGGCCTGCGCACCCTGCAGTCCGGTGACGCCGGCAACCCCCACGTGCGCGCGCACCTGCGCCCCCGCCCGCCGTACTTGCTTGGACCTGCCCTTGCCCGGGCCGGTGCGACGTCGATGGTGGACACGAGTGACGGGTTGCTCGCCGACCTCGGACACGTCGCGACGGCCAGTGACGTGGGCATCGAGCTCGATCTCGCCCTGGTGCGCACCGCCGCAGCCGACGGCGTCGAGGACGCTGACGCGCTGTCCGGTGGCGAGGACCACGCACTGGTGGCCACGTTGCCTGCGCTCGCGTCCGTGCCACGGGGCTGTTCTGTCATCGGCCGCGTGGTGGTCGGCAGCGGCGTGCGGGTCGACGGCGCGGAGTGGAGCGGGGCGGCCGGTTGGGAGCACTACCGGTGACCCGTCCGGTCGTGATGTCGATCGCCGGCTCCGACTCGAGCGGCGGCGCCGGTATGCAAGGCGACCTGCGGACGATGATGGCGTTCGGCGTGCACGGCGTGAGCGTCGTGACGGCCGTCACCGCGCAGGACAGCGCTGGTGCGCGCTGGTGGCCGGTCGCGGCTGACGCAGTCTCGGCACAGCTCGCGGCGGGACTCGCCCTAGGCCCTGCGGCCATCAAGACGGGGATGCTCGGCGACGCTGACGCCGCGCGTGCCGTCGTGGCGGGCCTGCTCGCATGGGACGGTCCGCTCGTGGTGGACCCGGTGTGCAGGGCAAGCAGTGGCGTCGACCTGCTGGATCCCGAAGCCTTCATCGTGTTGCGCGACGAGCTGCTCCCACGGTCGACCCTCATCACCCCCAACCTCGCCGAAGCCGAAGCGCTCACCGGTGGCGCGGTGCGGCATGAGGACGACCAGCGGCGAGCCGCCCAACAGCTCGTGTCGATGGGTGCACGCGCGGCACTTGTGACAGGGGGCCACCTCGCTGACGAGGCGCGGGACGTCCTGTTCGACGGGTCCGCGTTCCACGTCTTCGCTGCACCGCTGGTGAGCACCGCCCACACGCACGGCACCGGTTGCGCACTGGCCTCCGCCATCGCTAGTCGGCTTGCGCTAGGCGACTCGCTGGTGGCGGCCGTCGACGCGGCGAAGTCCTGGATCACCGGTGCCATCGCGGGTGGCTACCCGCTGGGCGGCGCACGGGGTCCGGTCGACCACGCCTGGCAGCAGCGTGCCGTTGCCACTCCGACAGACTGAGCGACGTGTCCGACCTCACCATCCGCGAAGAGCGCTATGACGGCCCGGCGGCCACTGCGCTGATTGCTGAAGTCCAGGCCGAGTACGTCGTCCGCTACGGCGGCCCCGATGAGGCCAAGGTCGACCCCGACGAGTTCGCCCCGCCGCGCGGGATGTTCCTGGTCGGATACCTCGACGACGCGCCCGTGGCAACGGGCGGTTGGCGGCTGCTCGACGACGGCCCGAAAGGTGAGGTGGTCGCCGAGCTGAAGCGCATGTTCGTCGTGGCCGCCCATCGTCGGCGCGGCCTGTCCCGGGTGATGCTGCGAGCCCTTGAGGACACGGCTCGCACGGCAGGGGTGAGGCGCATGATCCTCATCACGGGCATCAAGCAACCCGAGGCGATGGAGCTCTACCGCACCAGCGATTACGACGTGATCGAGGGCTTCGGCCATTACGCCGGTTACCCGGACGCGCGCTTCTTCGGAAAGGTGCTGTGAGCCCAGCGGCGCTGGCTGCGGTGGGCGTCGCCGTAGCGGCCGGTGCGGCCGCGCAGCCCGTGGCGGGACTCGGCTTCTCGCTCGTCTCGGTGCCCTTCCTCGTCGCGCTGCTCGGTGCCTCCGACGGCGTGCGGATGTGCGTGCTGCTGTCCATCGGGCTGAACGTCGTGCTGCTCGCCCGAGACCCAGGCGCCGTTCGGTGGCGGCCTGTCGCGGCCTTGCTCTCCGCCGCAGCGGTGACCGCGGTGCTGGTCGGACTCGTCGCGAGCGACCTGCCGGAGCTCCCGACGCGTCTGGCCGCCGGTCTGTCGATCTGCGTCGGGGTGGTGCTGCTCATCAGCGGACGGAGAGCACCCCGTCTCGTCGGGCTCGGCGGTGCGCTGACCGCGGGTGCCGTCGCCGGCGCGATGAACGCGCTCGCCAGCGTCGCGGGTCCGCCGGTCGCGCTGTGGGCGGGCAACCGCGACTGGCCCGCGCGCACCACCCGGGCCATCATGCAGGCGTTCTTCGCGCCACTGAACGTGGTCACGATCGTCGCCCTCGGACTTCCTACCGTGGGGGCGGCGGTGCTGATCGTCGCGGTCACCGGGC
Organism: Frankiaceae bacterium; assembly: GCA_030840515.1. GTDB lineage: Bacteria > Actinomycetota > Actinomycetes > JAVEEJ01 > JAVEEJ01 > JAVEEJ01. The sequence continues at coordinate 2,483 of JAVEEJ010000238.1, forward strand.
TGGCGGCAGGCACAGGGCTGGGTATCGCCGTGGCGGGACGTCTCGCGGAGCCAACGGCCCGTCGCGCGACGCTGACGGTCGCGGGCCTCGGCGGCGCCGCACTCGTGGTGAGCGCCGTGGTTGGGTTGGTCACATGACACGCACACTGCTCTCGGGCGCCACCGTGGTCGACGGGACGGGCGCCGCACCTGCCGCTGCCGACATCGTGATCGAGGACGGACTGATCGTCGCCGTCGGATCAGGTCTCGACGGTGACGAGTCGATCGACCTCACCGGCAAGGCGGTGCTCCCAGGCCTCTTCGACTGCCATGTGCACGTCATGTTCAGCGGCGTGGACTTCCTCAAGGAGCTCTTCACGCCGTTCTCGCTGCCCTACTACCTAGCCGTCCAGAACCTCGAGCTCACGCTCGCTGCGGGCATCACGACAGTGCGCGACGCCGGCGGTGCGGACGCCGGTGTTCGCGAAGCGGTCGAGCAGGGCCTGATCAGCGGGCCGCGGATCAGGGCCTCGATCACGATCCTGTCCCAGACAGGTGGGCACGCCGACCCGTGGTGTCCCAGCGGTGGCAGCTTTGCCGCCTATGACGCCGTTCCGGGTCGCCCCTCGTCCGTGGTCGACGGAGTCGAGGGCATGCGGTTGCGGGTGCGCGAGCTGGTCCGCGCCGGCGCTGACTGCATCAAGCTCTGCACGTCGGGCGGGGTGCTGTCGCCGACCGACTCATGGCGGCACCCGCAGTTCTCACCTGCTGAGCTCGACGTGGCCGTGGCCGAGGCCGCTGCGGCCGGCATCCACGTCCTCGCACACGCCCAGGCAGCCGAGGGGATCAAGAACGCGGTCCGCGCCGGTATCCGCTCCATCGAGCACGGTGTGCAGCTCGACGACGAGGCGATCGAGCTGATGCTGCAGCACGGCACCTGGCTGGTGCCGACCCTCGTGGCGCCGCTCAGCGTCCTGGAGGCATCGGACTCCGGCGTGAAGATCCCCGACGCGATCCTCGACAAGGCGCGCGAGGTGGTGGAGATCCACCGTGACTCGTTCCGACGCGCAGTGGACGCGGGAGTCAAGGTCGCGATGGGCACGGACTCCGGTGTCGGCCCACACGGACGCAACCTGCGCGAGCTCGGGCTCATGGCCGAGGGTGGGATGGCCCCCCTCGACGTCATCACGGCGACGACCTCGTCGGCCGCGCAGTTGCTGGGCCTCGATGACCAGCTCGGCACCCTCGAGGTCGGCAAGCGCGCGGACCTCGTGGTCATCAGCGGCGACCCGCTGGATGTCGCCACGATCGGTGACCGCGTGGAGCAGGTCTGGAAGGACGGCGAGCGCGAGGCCTGATCGGGCGCGAGTACGCCGGACAGCACGAAGGCCGGCCCCACCGGGACCGGCCTTCGACGTCGAATGAGCCTTACCCGGCTCGGTGTTGGCTGCGAGCCTTACCCGGCTCGGTGCTGACTGCGAGCCTTACCCGGCTCGCTGAACCTTGCCGGCCTTGATGCACGACGTGCAGACGTTGAGGCGCTTCGGGGTGCGGCCGATCAGCGCGTTCACGGTCTGGATGTTCGGGTTCCACCGCCGGCGGGTGCGCCGGTGGGAGTGGGACACGGACATGCCGAAGCCCGGACCCTTGCCGCAGACGTCGCACACGGAAGCCACGAGAAACTCCAAGAAGTGGGGTGATGAGCCGGTCAAGGCTACCCGACTGTCAGCGCCGTGAGCCAACGGGGCCACTAGCCTTCCGGCTTCGGCGTTGTCTGCGACCGCGAGAGGGGACCGGGTGCCCGAGGTGCTCGACGCGCCGACCCTCCGGCGCTGGTGCGCCCTCGGGGCGGACGCGTTGGAGCGCGCCAGGGAGGCCATCGACGGCCTGAACGTCTTCCCGGTGGCGGACGCCGACACGGGGACGAACCTCGCCTACACGGTGCGTGCCGTTGCCGACGCCGCTGCCGACACCCCGGCCGACGCCGGCCTCCCGCGGCTGATGGCCCGGCTCGCGAGGGCAGCGCTGACCGACGCACGCGGTAACTCGGGCGTCATCCTCAGCCAGCTGCTGCTCGGGGCGGGTGAGGTCATCGCTGAGGAAGGCCCGTGCGACGGGGATCGGCTGCGCCGGGCGCTGCGGCGAGGGGCCGATCAGGCCTGGACCGCGGTGACTGCGCCGGCGGAGGGAACGGTGCTCTCCGTGGCCCGCGGGGCGGCGGACGCCGCTGAGGCCTTGCCGCTCGGCGCAGACGCCGGGCAGGTCGTCGAGGCCGCCGTGGCGGGCGCGGCCGAGGCGCTGGCCCGCACCCCCGAGCAGCTTCCTGCCCTGGCTGCGGCAGGCGTCGTCGACGCGGGCGGCCTGGGTCTGCTCGTCCTGCTCGACGCCCTCGCGCTGGCGATGAACGACACCGCGCTCCCCGACCGGACGAGCGGACTGGAGCGCAAGGTGATAGCGGCGCAAGCTGGGCCATTGTCGGGGCCCGGCTACGAAGTGATGTACCTGCTCGCCGCGGAGGACAGCGCCATCCCCCCGCTGCGTGAGGAGCTCGCGCCCCTCGGAGACTCGCTGCTCGTCGTGGGTGGGGGCGGCCTGTGGAACGTCCACGTCCACGTCGACGACGTCGGAGCCGCGATCGAGGCCGGTGTGGAGGCAGGCAGACCACACCGGATCCGCGTCACGCGCTTCGCCGACGCGGTCGGCGGCGCCGCAGAGGTCGAGGCCCGCACCGGCCGCGCGGTGGTGGCGCTGGCGCCAGGAGACGGGCTGCGCGACCTGCTCGAAGCGGAGGGCGCGGTCGTGGTCGACGGCCGGCCTGCCGCCGTACCCGAACCGGAGGCGGTGCTCGCGGCCATCGATGCCACCCGCGCCGCCGAGGTCGTGGTGCTGCCCAACGACCCGGAAGCGGTGCTCGTCGCCCGCGAGGCCGCAGAACTGGCTCGAGCCATCGGCATCGCCGTGGCCGTCGTACCCACGCGATCCAGCGTGCAGGGCCTGGCCGCGCTCGCCGTCCGCGATGAGCGACGGCGCTTCGACGACGAGGTGATCGCGATGAGCGCCGCAGCCGCGGCCACTCGCTACGGCGAGGTGACCTCGGCGACCGAGCGGGCGCTGACGAGCGCAGGTGTCTGCGAGCCGGGAGACGTCCTCGGCCTGGTCGATGGTGACGTCGCTGTGATCGGTGAGAGCACCTACGACGTCGGCGCGGCCGTGCTCGACCGCTTGCTCAGCGGCGGCGGGGAGCTCGCAACGCTGGTGGTCGGCGAGGACGCGGACTCTGACCTCGGCACGCGGCTGGTCGCGTTCCTGCGGTCCACTCGGCCGCTGGTCGAACCCGTGGTGCTCAACGGCGGGCAGTCCCACTACCCGCTGCTCGTCGGGGTGGAGTGAGTGGTCGCGCTCACCGACGCCGCTAAAAGCATCATCGGCGACAAGACAGCCGTCGAGCTGCAGCGGGCGTTCGGGATCACCACGGTGGGCGAGCTCTTGCGCCACTACCCGCGACGCTACTTCGAGCGCGGTGAGCTGGCCGACCTCAGCGAGCTCCGCGAGGGCGACCACGTCACCATCCAGGCCAAGGTGATCAGCGTCTCGGGACGCAAGATCCGCGACAAGCTTCACAAGACGGACGTGCGTGTGACCGACGGCACGGCCCGCCTCGATGTCACTTTCTTCAACCGGCCTTACGTCGCACGCCAGGCCCGTGACGGCGACACGGTCCTGCTGGCCGGCACCGTCGAGCGGTTCAACAACAAGCTGCAGCTGACGAACCCCGAGCTGGCTTTCGGGGCCGACGCCGAGGACTTCGCCGGCGGGCTGCGCCCCGTCTACCCCGCGACAGCCAAGCTGCCGAGCTGGAACATCGCCAAGGGCGTACGGGCGGTCTTGCAGGTCCTCGACGTGGACGTGGACCCGCTGCCTCGGGAGTTGAGGGCCGAGCGCGGGCTTGCTGGGCTGGGTGACGCGCTTCGCATGATCCACACGCCTAGCGGGTGGCCCGAGATCGGAGCGGCCCGCAAGCGGCTGCGCTTTGAGGAGGCTTTCGTCCTGCAGGCCGCGCTCGCCCAGCGCAGAGCCGCCGCGACCGCGATCCCGACGACGCCACGCGCGCCGCGGGCCGGCGGTCTGCTCGAGGCCTTCGACGCGCAGATGCCGTTCGTCCTCACCGAAGGCCAGCGCCAGGTGGAGGATGAGGTGCTCGCCGACCTCGCCAGCACGGTGCCGATGCACCGCCTCCTTCAGGG
>JAVEEJ010000243.1 GCA_030840515.1 Frankiaceae bacterium
CGAGGCCGGCGCGACCATGGAGTGGGTCGACGGCAACATCGGCTCCAAGGTCACGATGAAGTACCCCGCCATCTACCTCATGGGCGAGCACGCCAAGGGCGAGACGCTCTCGGTCGCGTTCGCCGGCGAGGGCCAGCACCAGGACGCCGGCGCCAAGATGGTCCACGCCGCGCCCAACACGTCGAGCTCGATCCTGAGCAAGTCGGTGGCGCGCGGCGGTGGGCGGACGTCGTACCGCGGACTCGTGCAGATCAACGAGGGCGCCCACGGCTCGAAGTCCAACGTCCTGTGCGACGCGCTGCTGGTCGACCAGATCAGCCGCTCGGACACCTACCCCTACGTCGACGTCCGTGAGGACAACGTCTCGCTCGGCCACGAGGCCACCGTCTCGAAGGTCAGCGACGACCAGCTGTTCTACCTGATGAGCCGCGGCATGGGCGAGGACGAGGCGATGGCGATGATCGTGCGTGGGTTCGTCGAGCCGATCGCCCGCGAGCTGCCGATGGAGTACGCGCTCGAGCTCAACCGGCTCATCGAGATGCAGATGGAAGGGGCCGTGGGCTAGGCATGGCGGAGCAGAACAGCCCCGGCGGCGTCACAGCCGGAAGCATCGCCGTGCACGAGCGCGGAGTCCCACTCGCTGGGCCGGGCACCGGACGCAAGACACCGGACGCCCGCCCGCCGGCGATCGAGTCGCGTGACGTCGACGACTTCGCCCCGGTCGCCGGACGCGAGGAGGACTGGCGCTTCACCCCAGTGAAGGCCATTCGCGGTCTGCTCGACGGCACGGCGATCGCCGACGGCGACATCTCGATCGCGTGGGACGCGCCCGACGGCGTGACCATCACCCGGGTCGGCGCCGACGACAAGCGCATTGGCTCCGCCGCGTTGCCGGCCGACCGCGCCGCAGCCGTTGCGCTCGCCAAGAGCGAGGGCGCGCTGCTCATCTCGATCCCGGCCGACCTCGTGGTCGACAAGGCCATCACCGTGTCGGTGAAGGGCTCCGGTGGCACCGCCTACGGACACCTGGTCATCGACGTGGCTCACGGTGCCCGCGCGACCGTCGTACTCGATCACGCAGGCTCTGGCACCTTCTCCGCCGGAGTCGAAGCGGTTGTCGGCGACAGCGCCCACCTCACCCTGATCTCGCTGCAGGACTGGGAAGACGGCTCGACCCACCTCGGCCAGCACTCCGCGCTCGTCGGCCGCGATGCCAGCTTCAAGGCCGCCCACGTCACCCTCGGCGGCAGCGTGGTGCGCCTCACCCCGCGCGTCCGCTACTCCGGACCCGGCGGCGACGCCGAGCTGCTCGGTCTCTACTTCGCCGACGAGGGCCAGCACCTCGAGCACCGCACCCTCATCGACCACCAGGCAGCGCACTGCAAGAGCCGGGTGACCTACAAGGGCGCGTTGCAGGGCAAGAGCGCACGCACCGTGTGGATCGGCGACGTCGTCATCGGCGCCGAGGCCATCGGCACCGACACCTACGAGCTCAACCGCAACCTGCTGCTCTCCGACGGCGCGCGCGCCGACTCTGTGCCCAACCTCGAGATCCTCACCGGCGAGGTCATCGGCGCCGGCCACGCGAGCACGACGGGTCGCTTCGACGACGACCAGCTCTTCTACCTGCAGTCCCGCGGCATCCCGGCGGACGACGCCCGTCGCATGGTGGTGCGCGCCTTCTTCGCCGAGGTCATCCAGAAGATCGGGCTGCCGGACCTGGAGGAGCGCCTCCTCGCCGCCGTCGACGCCGAACTTGCCGGAGCGAGCGCATGACCGCGTGGGTGGACGTCTGCGGCGTCGACGACCTCAGTGACGGGACTGCCAAGGCGTACGACATCGCCGGCAAGCCGATCGCACTGGTGCGCAGCGACGGTGTCTTCTACGCCATCGAGGACATCTGCTCCCACGCCGACATCGCCCTGTCGGAAGGCGAGGTCGACGGCAAGTGCATCGAGTGCTGGCTGCACGGCTCGCGGTTCGACCTCGAGACCGGCAAGCCAACGGGACCTCCGGCCAACCGGCCGGTCCCGGTCTACCCCACCAAGACCGAAGGCGGGCGCGTGCTCGTCGCTGTCGAAGTTGCCCTTGCAGCAAACACCGAAGACCAGGAGAGCTGACGCGTGGCCACCCTCGAGATCCGTGACCTTCACGTCTCCGTCAACGTCCCCAGCGGGGAGACGCAGGAGATCCTGCGCGGCGTCGACCTGACCGTGAAGCAGGGCGAGACCCACGCCATCATGGGGCCCAACGGCTCCGGCAAGTCGACGCTCGCCTACTCGATCGCCGGACACCCCAAATACACCGTGACCAGCGGCGAGGTGCTGCTCGACGGCGAGGACGTTCTCGCGATGAAGGTCGACGAGCGCGCTCGCGCGGGCCTGTTCCTCGCCATGCAATACCCGGTCGAGGTCCCCGGCGTCTCGGTCTCCAACTTCCTGCGCACCGCCGCCACCGCCATCCGCGGCGAGGCGCCCAAGCTGCGGCTCTGGGTCAAGGAGATGAAGGAGGCCATGGCTGAGCTGCACATGGACCCGACCTTCGCCGAGCGCAACGTCAACGAGGGCTTCTCCGGCGGCGAGAAGAAGCGCCACGAGATCCTCCAGCTCGAGCTGCTCAAGCCGAAGATCGCGATCCTCGACGAGACCGACTCGGGCCTGGACGTCGACGCGCTCCGCGTCGTGAGCCAGGGCGTCAACCGGGTTCGCGAAGCCGGCACCACGGGCACGCTGCTCATCACGCACTACACGCGCATCCTGCGCTACATCCAGCCCGACTACGTCCACGTCTTCGTCGGCGGCCGCATCGTCGAGGAGGGCGGCCCGGAGCTGGCCGACCGACTTGAGGCTGAGGGCTACGAGCGTTACGTCGCAGGCGCCGGTCCCGCTGTCGCTGCCGAGGCGGTCGTGGGGGAGAGCCCGGCTCCATGACCCTTGACGTCGAGCGGATCCGCAAGGACTTCCCGGTCCTCGAGCGGCGGGTCCACGACGACCAGCCGCTGGTCTACCTGGACAGCGCTGCGACGTCGCAGAAGCCTCGTGCGGTGCTCGACGCCATGGCCGAGTACTACGAGCTGCACAACGCCAACGTGCACCGCGGCATCCACACCCTCGCCGAGGAAGCCACCGCGCTCTACGAGGGCGCCCGCGACACGGTGGCCGGCTTCATCAACGCCACCGACCGCAGCGAGGTCGTGTTCACCAAGAACTCCACCGAGGGTCTGAACCTGCTGGCTCGCACGATCGGCGACAGCCCGAGCGGCGGGGAATCAGGGAACGAGTACGGCGTCGGCCCCGGTGACGAGATCTGCATCACCGAGATGGAGCACCACTCCAACATCGTTCCGTGGCAGCTGCTCGCGCAGCGCACCGGCGCCACGCTGAAATGGATCGGCCTCACCGACGACGGCCGGCTCGACCTGACGAACCTCGACCAGGTCATCAACGACCGCACGAAGGTCGTCGCCTTCGTCCACCAGAGCAACATCCTCGGCACGCTCAACCCCGTCGAGCCGATCGTGCGCCGAGCCCGGGAGGTCGGCGCGCTGACCATCCTCGATGCCTCGCAGACCGTGCCGCACCGACCCGTCGACCTGCAGTCGCTCGACGTCGACGCCGCCGTCTTCACCGGCCACAAGATGCTCGGCCCGACTGGCATCGGCGTGCTCTGGGCGCGCCGCGAGGTCCTCGACGCGCTGCCGCCCTTCCTCGGCGGCGGCGAGATGATCAGCGTCGTCCAGATGGAGGGCTCGACCTTCGCCGAGCCGCCGCACAAGTTCGAGGCCGGCACCCCGATGATCGCCGAAGCCGTCGGGCTCGCTGCAGCGGTCGACTACCTGCAGGCACTCGGCATGAGCGAGGTTGCTGAGCACGAGGCGGCGCTCACCTCCTACGCCCTCGACGCCCTGCACACCGTCGACGGGCTGCGCGTCATCGGCCCCGACACGACCGAGCAGCGCGGCGGTGCGATCTCCTTCGTGCTCGGCGACCTGCACCCCCACGACGTCGGCCAGGTGCTCGACGAGCGCGGTATCGCGGTCCGCGTCGGCCAGCACTGTGCCGCCCCGGTCTGCCGTCGCATGGGCGTGCCCGCGACGACGCGCGCGTCCTTTGCGCCGTACACGTCGTTCGCTGAGATCGACGCCCTCGTCGAAGGCCTGCAGCACGTGCGGAGGTTCTTCGGGTGAACCTCGAGTCGATGTACCAGGAGATCATCCTCGACCACTACCGGCACCCTCAGCACAAGGGACTGCGCGAGCCCTACGAGGCCGAGGTGCACCACGTCAACCCGACCTGCGGCGACGAGGTGACCCTGCGCGTGCACCTCGACGGCGGAACGATCGCTGACGTGTCGTACGACGGGCAGGGGTGCTCGATCTCCCAGGCCTCGGCGTCGGTGATGGCCGGTCTCATCATCGGCAAGCCCGTCGGCGAGGCCCAGCACCTGCAGGAGGAGTTCCTCGCGCTCATGCAGTCGCAGGGCAAGGTCGAGCCCGACGAGGACGTCCTCGAGGACGCGGTGGCGTTCGCGGGCGTCTCGAAGTACCCGGCACGCGTGAAGTGCGCGCTGCTGGCGTGGATGGCGTGGAAGGACGCGACCGCTCAGGCGCTCGCGTCGGCCCCGTCGATGGAGGAGAGCTCATGACCGAGACCGCCAGCATCCCCACCAACGACGACATCGAGGAGGCCATGCGCGACGTGGTCGACCCCGAGCTGGGCATCAACGTCGTCGACCTCGGCCTGCTCTACGGCGTGAACCTCGCGCCCGACCGCTCGGTCACCCTCGACATGACTCTGACGTCCGCCGCGTGTCCGCTCACCGACGTCATCGAGGACCAGACCCACGCCGCTCTCGAGGGGCTCGTCACCGACGTGCGGATCAACTGGGTCTGGATGCCGCCGTGGGGCCCGGACAAGATCACCGATGACGGCCGCGAGCAGCTCCGCGCGCTGGGCTTCAACGTCTGACCGCTGCGCACGCGTTGCGGCGAGGCCCATCGCCCCGTCCGGTTGCAGTGCGGACGCACCCCCGCGAAATGACCCGAACGAGTCATGTCGGTGCATGCCGAACCTGTCGAGTCAGCAAGCATGCAGGCCACAGGCTCCGTCGGCACTCCCCGCCCTCGGCGGTGCCTCGACGGGCGAGCGCTCCTCAGCGTGGCCGCCGGCTTGCTCAGCTTCGCCATCGCAGCAGAGTCCCGCCTGTTGGGCCTCGCGGCGCTTGGCCTCGTCGTCCTCGTGACCGCGAGGTATTGGCGCCACCTGGAGCCGTGGCTGCCGGCCAAGCGCTCATGGCTCGACAGCCAGGCGCTCGAGCGCGCTGCAGCCGACCGCGCGGCGCAGCTGGGGACGATCACCCGCCAGCGCGACGCGGTGGAGGCCCTCGTGCAAGCCCGCCGTGGGCTCGAAGCCGGCGCAGACCGGCAGGCCACCGTGTTGCGCGCCGCACGGGCCGCCGCCGCCGCCGCCGTCGCCCTCTACGTGGAGTCGCAGGACGGGGTTCTCGTCGCCCTCGCCGCAGACGGAGCTTCCCCGATGCCCTTGGCGCTCGGTCTGGGCTCGCTCTGCCGACGCGCGCTGGACACGCAGCAGACCCAGGTTGCTACCGGCGCCGACGGGCCGACCAAGGCCGAGAGCGACGCCGTCGCCGCCTTCTCGGCCGCGGCCGACCGTCAGCTGAACTCCGTGGTGTGCCTCCCGGTCGCATTGGGGGAGGGCTCGCCCGGAGTCCTCGTCCTGGGACTGTCGCGAGCGCTCCTGGCACTACCCGGAGAGCTCGTCGCCGTGCTCGGCTTGCTCGTCGGCGAGACCTCGAGGATCCCCGCCACCAAGGCGTCGCTGCTCCACCCGTCGCCACCCGAGCGCCGGGACGATCTCACCGGAGCGCTGACCCGCTGGGCAGGGGAGCTCGCGCTCCATCTCGAAGTGGACCGCTCGGTCCGCAACGGGGTGCCGCTCGGGCTCGCACTGGTCGAGCTCGACCGCTTCCAGGACTTCACTGCGACGCGGGGCGGCTCGCGCGCCGACCAGCTGCTCGCCTCGGCTGTCGGCGCGTGGAACACCCAGCTCCGCAATGACGACGTGCTCATCCGCTGGGACTCCCGCACCTTCATGCTCCTGCTGCCGGGCTGTGAGCAAGCAGATGCGGAGCGGGCCGGCCGTCAGCTGCGCGCACATGTGCCGATGGGCCAGACCGCATCCGTGGGGTTCACCATCTTCACCGGGGCCGAGGACGTCGAGCAGGCGATCGACCGGGCGGACCAGGCGCTCCAGCGCGCGAAGCGGCTCGGTCGCAACCGATCGCTGGCGATGTATGCCCCTCGAATCGTGCCGGCCCCGAGGGCGAGCGCCGAGTCGCTGCAACAGGTCGGCTGACGTCCGCAGAGCTGAGCTCAGCCCACCACCCAGCTCGGCACGACGAAAGCGGCGAGCAGCACGGCCGTCAATCCGCTGAGCCCGACCAGCCAGGGCGTGTGCCGCCGGTCAACGGGGGTCGCGGTCGAGGCGGTCACCAGGAGCAACGCCGCCGGCCACCAGGCCCGCTCCGCGCCGCCTCGGGCGAGGCCGAGTGCGATGGAGGCGAGTACGACGACGGCGCCGCCCACCAGCAGCGGCCACCCGGCAGTACGTCGGAGCGACGCGGCTGCCCCGACGACAGCAGGCCCTGCTGCGATCGCCAGCGCGACCAGTGACGGGATCACCCAAGCCGCCCAAGGCCGTCCGCTGAGGGCGTGGCGCGCCGCTCCGAGCCCGTCCGGCCAGGCGAACCCGGCCTGGCTGAACAGAGCGAGCGGCATCAGGGCAGTCACGGCAGTGACGAGGTTGAGCAGCGGGCGGCGCCGGGCGAAGTAGGTGCAGGCGAGGGCAGCCGCCACACCCCAGACGACGGCGTAGTCGGTCAGCGCTACGCCTCCGAGCAGCAGGCCGGCGCCTGCGGCGGACACCAACCCGCGCCGGCGCGCGGCACCGGTCACGCCCCAGGCGAGTACCCCGGCGGCGATGGCGGCAACGAGGACATCGGTCGACCCCCAGGCCAGGGCCGCCCCGGGCAACGCGACCAACACGGGCAGCAGGTCCTGCGCGGGTTCGATCCCGGCGAACGAGCGAACCGCGACCAGCAGCAGCGGAACCGCGAGGCCTCCGACGATCGCGAGGAGCACTGCCGCTGCGGTGCCCGGGGAGGCGCCGAGAACCTGTGCGCCGCGAACGGCGAGCGTGCGTCCCGGTGCGTGGGTCATCCCGGCGTGCGGTGCCTCCTCAGGCGGCTCGAGACGCTGCAGGACGGCTACGGAGCGCAGGTAGCGACCTGGCTCGTCATCGACCTGCGAGACCTCGCGCACGTATCCGTCGGTGGGTCGGCCCACCTGCGCACCGCGGTCGACCTCGACCCAGCCCAACACCAAGGGGAACACGGCGGCGCCTACCCAGGCCAGGAGCAAGGCCAGCACCCACGGGATCCGGCGCAGGGCCCCGGTCGCTGAGGCGGCGGTGAGGCCAGCGACGACTGCGAGCGCGACAACGATGGCGGCCAGCTGCCCGCTGGCCGGCGCGGCAGAGCGGCCCAGCAGCGGCCCAGGCGCGACCGCGGCGACCAGGCCGGCGGCAAGCGCGGTGCCCAGGAGCCAGGCCAGCGCAGGCAGTGGAACCTGGGGGGCGCGCACGCCGTCACCGTACGGCAGCCGGGGTTGGCCCAGAGGCCTCCGATGGGTGATCATGCAGGGGAGTCGCGACGCGTGGAGGAGGAGCAGTGGCCGACCTGAAGAAGGGCAGCCGGATCACCGGGGGAGAGCGCGACAAGCTCGCCGGCGACCTGCGCAAGAAGTACGACGCCGGCCAGAGCATCCGTGCCCTCGCTGAGTCCACCGGCCGTTCCTACGGCTTCGTCCACCGCATCCTGAGCGAGTCAGGCGCGACCCTCCGCGGCCGTGGCGGTGCCACGCGCGGCAAGGGAGCGGGAAAGAAGTAGTCGCGTCTCGTTAGGGTCGCGCGCATGAGTGCGCCCGACCTCGCTCCCGAGCATCTCGCCGCCGCCGGCCTGGCGCTGTCCGTTGACGGCGCCGTCGCCACCGTCACGCTGTGCCGGCCCGAGCGACGCAACGCGCAGACCCCCGCCACCTGGACCGCCCTCGCCGACATCGGACGCGGGCTGCCCGGCGACGTCCGCGTCGTCGTACTCCGGGCCGAGGGTGTGTCCTTCTCCGCCGGTCTGGATCGGGCCATGTTCACGCCCGAGGGACTGCCCGGCTTCCCCTCTGTGTTCGCGATGGCCACGATGCCGGAGGCGGAGGCCGATGCGGTGATCGCCGGGTATCAGGCGGGCTTCAGCTGGTGGCGACGGCCCGACATCGTCTCCATCGCGGCCGTGCAGGGACACGCCGTCGGCGCGGGCTTCCAGCTTGCGCTTGCTTGCGACCTGCGGGTGCTCGCCGACGACGCGCAGCTGGTGATGAAGGAGACCTCGCTCGGCCTCGTGCCAGACCTGGCCGGGACCAAGCCGCTGGTCGACATCGTCGGCTACCCGCGCGCGCTCGAGATCTGCGCGACCGGGCGGGCCGTCGGAGCCGCCGAAGCGCTCAGCCTCGGTCTCGCGGAGGTCGTCGTACCCGCAGCCGATCTCGAAGCCACGACGGCCGACCTCGTCGCGGCCGTGCTCGCGTCCCCGCGCGACGCCGTCATCGAGACGAAGGCGCTGCTGCTAGCGGCCGCAGCCCGGAGCCACTCCGAGCAGCAGGCGGCCGAGCGGGCCGCGCAAGGCCGGCGTATCCGCGACCTTGCGGGAGGTGGCGAGTAGTGGACCTGGGGCTCAGCGATGAGCAGGCGGCGCTCCGCGCGACCGTGAAGGCATGGGTCGACTCCGAGGTGGTGCCCCGCGCGCTCGAGCTCGACCGCGAGGAGCGGTTCCCGGTCGAGGCGTTCGAGGCGATGCGCAAGCAGGGGTTGTTGGGTCTGACGATCCCGGAGGAGTACGGCGGCGCGGCGGCGGACCCGCTGTCCTACGTGCTGGTCATCGAAGAGCTCGGCCGCGGCGACGCGAACGTCCGGTCGCTGCTCTCGGTGCACCTCGGCCTCGTCGCTTCTGCCGTCGCGCGCTGGGGGACCGACGAGCAGAAGGCACGGTGGCTGCCGCCGATGTCGACCGGTGAGGTCGTGGGCTGCTTCGCGCTGACTGAGCCCGACCACGGGTCCGACCCAGCGTCGTTGACGTCGCGCGCTGAGCGCACCGCAACGGGCTGGCGCATCAGCGGTCGCAAGATCTTCAT
>JAVEEJ010000344.1 GCA_030840515.1 Frankiaceae bacterium
CGGGCGCCAGCCTCACGGCGTCAGCCGATGACGCATCCAGACATTGGGCTCGACGTAGACCGCGTGGTCGTTCGGCACATCCACATGCACGGGAACCAGCGCACCAGGGACGACGACCGGGCCGGACTGGTCGAAGGGCAGCCCGGTCCAGGCGCGCCACTGCGCGAGAGTCCCGGTGATGGTCATAGCGGTGGGGCAGACGGCGACGATCTCCCCGCCGAGTCGGGCGTGCACCCGCAGCCAAGGGTCGACGGGCAAGCCGTCGTCGCGCCACAGGTCGACGTACTCGCTCATCGGCATGTCCGGCTCGCGGCTCTTCTGCGACGGGCGCACGGGTGCGTAGAGGTCGGAGAACCCGAGGCCGGCCACCATGTCGCGCATCGCGGCGACCATCGTCTTGGACAACCCCGTGCCGCGGTAGGAGGGCAGGATCGTGATCTCGAGCGCGCTGCAGGCTGTCGGCGCGACGCCGAGCTGGTAGTCGGACGATCCCCAGCGGATGACGGTGTCCCAGCCGCCGTCAGGGAGGGTCTGGCGCTGCTCGGTGGGGAAGGCGAACGGGATCGTGTAGCCCTTCGCGATGACCTCGTCCCCATCGGTGGCGACCAGGATGTGCTTCGCCCAACGCGTGGTGTCGCTGTAGTAGAGGTCCGCGACGGGGTCGTGGTCCATGAACTCCGGCCACGCGTCGTCCCACCTCGGCCCGCCCATCTGCTCGCGTAGATGGGGGCGTTCCGCCACCGTCGTCACGACCACAGCCATGGTCGGCGAATGTACGCGGCATACCGCGGCCATACCCGCGCTTTACCGCCGTGGCGTGGGGTGCAGGTGTCGGCGCTGGGCCGACCGCACGCCCTAGGGGGAACGCCATGAAGAAGCTCTTGTCCAGGTCCGCTGTGCTGGCCACCGTTGTCGGTGGGGTCGGGGTTGTCGCCGGCATCGCCGTGGCGACCGTGCCGACCTCGGCCACGATCCAGGGTTGTTACAACACGACCAACGGCCAGCTGCGCGTCGTCCACGACGACTCCGAATGCCGCAACGCCGAGCAGGGCATCGCCTGGAACCAGATCGGTCCGCAGGGGCCGCAGGGTATCCAAGGGATTCAAGGGATCCAAGGGATCCAAGGAATCAAGGGTGACAAGGGCGACCAGGGCATCCAGGGGGAGACCGGTGCCCCGGGCACCATGGGTCCGCAGGGCGCACCCGGCGCCCAGGGCGTCCCCGGCCCGGCAGGCGTGAGCAACTACTCCGTGGTGCAGGGGGCCGGCGCGCGCAGCAACGCGATCACGGTGGCGTTCGCCTACTGCCCGACCGGGACGAAGGTGCTCGGCGGAGGCTTCGCGCAGTTCGGTGACGACGAGGTGACGCAGTCAGGTCCACTGAGCGACGGGCGCGGGTGGTACGTGAGCCTCACCACCAAGCAGGGCGGCAGCTGGGCCTACGCCACCTGTGCGACCGTTTCATGAGAAGGCGCCTGTTGAGCGCGACGGTGGGGATGGGGGTGCTGGCCTCGGTCGGCGCCCTCGTCACCACCCCAGCTGCTGCGACGACGTTGACCAGCGGCTGCTCCACCACTGACACGGCGTTCTGCATCAGCTACGCGCAGGAGGCCAACAACCTGGGAGCGAGCACGCCGAACCGCGAGGCCGCCACCCCCTTCGACCTCACCGTCGCGCTGAACAACACGACCGTGAACCGCCGCGCCAATCAGCCCCAGTGGCTGTCTGCGATTGACGTGGACATCCTCGGCACGGCCAACGGCGGGCTCAGCGTCACACCGTCGAAGAACCTGCCCGACGGGCTCCTCGTCGCCGGCACGGCCGGTGGCTGCGGCGGCAGCGGTGACTTCAGCTCCTGCACAGCGGGCGCGGGCACCGCGCTGATCAAGGTGACCGGCTCGGGTGGCGCCGACGGCGTCTATGACGCGACGTTCGGCGTTCAGCGCATCAGGAATGTCAACCCGCCCACCGTGCCCGGGGCCGTGTCGCAGTTCAACGTCGACCTGACCATCTGCGTCGCCACCCCGCTCGGTGCCTGCAGCGTCGCGCAGAACACCACAGCGGTCGTCGCCATCTCCGCTGCGGGGGCTGGATCGGGCCGGCTCACGCTGCCCGCGACCACATCGTTCGCGTTCAGCGTCGGTGGCAGCAACGGCACCGCGGACGCCTCGCTGGACACCATCAGGGTGTCGCTGCCTGGCGTGGTGAACATCAAGGCGACCAACGGCGACGTCACGCAGTACGTCGTGCTCTACCTGCCCAGCACATGTGGCACGGCGAGCGGCACCGGGCGGGCGACTGCCAGGAACGGCGCGCAGGCTGTCGTTCCCGTCGGCTTCACGCTGGTGAGCTGTCCGACGGTCACGGCATTGACCGCAACGGGTACGGCGCCCTTCGTGGCCAAGCTGTCCGCGGCCGGTGCCGCAGCGGCTGGACGCACCATCGGCTACTGGATCTGGACGTTCGGTGACGGCAAGAGCGCCACCACGACCACACCCACCGTGTCGCACACCTACACCTCCGCTGCCGCGCGAACGGTGAGCGTGAAGGCACGTGACTACAACGGGGCGTTCAGCCCGCTGCGCACTGTGGCGCTGAAGGGAACAGGACTGGCGGTCAAGGCGACGCCGTCGACGCTCAACTACGGCCAGACAAGCAGGCTCACCGGCAAGCTGATCGACGCCGCGAGCAAGGTGGGCCTGGGTGGGCGCAAGGTCACGGTGTTGCGCTGCCGGCGTGATCACACGACCTGCAGCAGTGTCGCGACGCTGACGACGTCGACGGGGTCGAGCACGCTCGGGACCTGGGCGCTGACCGTGAAACCGACCGCGAACACGGCGTACTCGCTCTCCTATGTGGGCGCTGCCTCCGTGCTTGGCACCCGCAGCTGGCTGGCGGTCCTCGTCAAGCCGCTGATCTCGGCGACGCAGTCGGCCAGCACGGTCCGCCTGGGCCAAGCGGTCACGCTCTCGGGCAAGGTCGTGCCGAACCGGTCCGGCAAGACGGTGGCGATCCAGCGGTACGGCTCCGGCACGTGGACGACCATCGGCACCCGGGTGCTGAGCAGCAGCTCGACCTACAGCATCGTGGTGAAGCCCGCCGTGCGCGGCAAGACGCTCTACCGCGTCGTGCTGGTCGGCGACGCGACGTTCGCCACTGCGGTCAGCCGGACGGTGACGGTCAGCGCCACCTGACGAGCAGCACCCTGGTGGGGAGGGTGCTGCGAGCATGCACCCATGCAGTTTCGGGTGCTGGGACCTCTCGAGGTCTCCGAGGGCGGCTTCGTCGCGGCGTTGTCCGCGGCGAAGCCGCGCTCGTTGCTCGCCATGCTGCTGACCAACCCCGGCCGGGTGGTCTCGGCGGACGCGCTCGTCGACGCCCTCTGGGGAGAGGCCCCGCCTGCGTCGGCCGCCAAGCTGCTTCAGGTCTACGTATCGCAGCTGCGCAAGGAGATTCCCGGGATCGCGCTGGTCACCGTGGCGCCCGGCTACCGACTGGAGGTCGCACCTGATGACCTCGACAGCGCTCGTTTCGAGGCACTGGCCCACGAAGGTGCCGCCGCGCTGCGGGCAGGCAACCCGCTCCTTGCGGCGAGGCTGCTGGCACGGGGACTCGCGCTGTGGCGAGGCAACGCGTACGCCGACGTCACCGAGCCCTTTGGTGTCGCGGAGGCCGCGCGGCTCGAAGCCCTCCGGCTTGACGCAGTGCAGTCCCGGATCGAAGCCGACCTCGCCACCGGGTCGCCGCCCGAGGTGCTGGTGACCGAGCTGCGAGCCCTCATCGACGAGCACCCACTGCGGGAGCGGCTGTGGGCGTTGCTCATGCGGGCGCTCGTGGCTGGGCAGCAGTCGGCGGTGGCG
>JAVEEJ010000024.1 GCA_030840515.1 Frankiaceae bacterium
GGAGGCCCCAGCGCGTAGGTGGCGACGTTGCCGCAGAACCCGGCCACCAGGTAGAGGGCGAGAAAGCGGACCCGGCCGAACAGCCGCTCGAGCTGCGGACCGAGGGAGAACAGCGCCAGCATGTTGAACGCGATGTGACCGAACCCGAAGTGGAGGAACATCGCGGTGACGAGGCGGTAGTACTCGCCGTCGGAGACGCCCCGAAAGACCATCAGCGCGCCGTTGGCGTCGGGGGCCGACACCGGCGCAGCGAGGTTCGCGAACCGCTCGTGGAGGATCGTGAGGCTGTTGCTGCCGGGCACGGTCCCGGACGCCAGCGCGGCCACGAAGACCAGCACGTTGAGGCCGATGAGCACGAACGTGATCACCGGGGTGTCGTCTGGACGGGCCGTCCCACCGAACGTCGTACGCGCGACCCGCTGGCCCTTCGCCCCCTCCTTCACGCACTCAGGGCACTGGAACCCGACCGCGGCGTCGTTCATGCAGTCCGGGCAGATCGGCCGCTCGCAGCGGTTGCACCGCACCCACGTCGGGCGGTCGGGGTGGCGGTAGCAGCCGGGAGCGACCTGCTCAGGCTGGGTCCCGGAGGGGTCGGGCTCCGTCAAGGCCGGGTCAGGCCTCGCGACGGTCGATCGTCACGGACTCGAGCACGATGTCCGTGCGCGGCCGGTCCTGGGCACCGGTCGGAGCGGCGGCGATGGCGTCCACCACCTCGGTCCCCTTCGTCACCTCGCCGAAGATGGTGTGCTTCGCGGTCAGCCACTCCGTGGCGGCGACCGTGATGAAGAACTGCGAGCCGTTGGTCCCGGGCCCGGCGTTGGCCATGGCCAGCAGGTAGGGCTTGGTGAACGCCAGCTCGGGGTGGAACTCGTCGGCGAACCGGTAACCCGGGCCCCCGCGACCGCTCCCCAGTGGGTCCCCGCCCTGGATCATGAAGTTCGGGATCACGCGGTGGAACACGGTGCCGTCGTACAGCTTGTCCTTTGTCGACTTCCCGGTGTTGGGGTTGGTCCACTCCTTGCCGCCCTCGGCCAGCTCGACGAAGTTGCGCACCGTCTTGGGAGCGTGGTCGGGGAAGAGCTTGACCTCGATCTCACCGGCAGACGTGCGCAGGGTGGCGTAGAGCTCTTCGGCCACGGATGGCTCTCCCTCGAAGACGGCAACAGGGCCGTCATCCTTACATGGCGTGTGCTGAGCCCACCCGCGGGGAAGGCCTTGGGAGAACAGCCAGCGCCCGAAACGAGAGGCTCGCGATGACGATCACGAAGACTGCCAAGGAGTACGCCGCCCCGCGGCTCGAGTCGGCGGTCGAGTACGCCACACCGAAGCTCGAGGCGGCGGTCGAATACGCGGCTCCGAAGCTTGAGGCGGCCCGTGAGGTCGCGGTAAGCAAGGCTGCTGACGCGATGGAGCGCATCGTCCCGGCCGCCGAGGCCCTGCGCGGCCGGCTGGCCGAGCGCGCGGCCGGCACGGCGGTGGAGGCCAACAAGCGCGGGCGCTTCGCGGCCCGGGCGCTCAAGGGCGAGCAGCCCACGAAGAAGCGCCGGACCCTGCTGTGGAGCCTGATCGGTGTCATCGGCGGTCTCGGGGCAGGCCTGATCGTCAGCCGGCGGCGGGCCGAGCAGTCGACCATCACCCCGGCGTGGACGAACATGCCGGCCACCGGTCCGACGCCGACCTCGAACGTGAACACGGACTCCCACGTGAACACAGCGACGAAGCCGGACACCACGCCGGAGGACGAGACCGCACCTGCCTTCCAGGACAGGTTGGGCTAACCCCGGACGGCGAACCCAGCCTCAGGTTCCGGGGTCGCCCACCGCCGAGACGCGGGGCGCGGTCGCCGCGGTGGACCGATTGCGTCCCGTTCGCTTCGCGGCGTACAGCGCGTCGTCGGTGATCCGGACCAGGTGCTCGGCGTCGCGTGCGTGGTCGGGGAACGTCGCGACGCCCGCGCTGGCCGTGATCGGCACCTCCGCCGGCGCGTCGGCCACGATGCGGCGGAAGCGCTCCGCTGCCTCGAGCGCCTCAGCCGCCGAGCAGCCCGGCAGGATGACCGCGAACTCCTCGCCGCCGTAGCGAGCCGCGGTGTCGAACTCGCGGCACTCGCAGGCCAGAGCCGCCGCGACGTTGCGCAGCACCTCATCCCCAGCAACGTGCCCGTAGGTGTCGTTGAGCACCTTGAAGTGGTCGATGTCGAGCAGCACCAGGCTCACCGGCTCGGCATGGCGCTGAGCGCGGGCGAGCTCGCGCTCGAGGGTGGCCTCGAACGTGCGGCGGTTAGCGATGGCCGTGAGGCCGTCAGTCGCCGCGAGCCGCTGCACCTGCTCGAGCAGCACCGCGTTGCGCAGGGCGAGCGCCGCGTAAGCGCCGAAGCGCTCGACCGCGTTGACCACCCGCCGCTCGATCCGGGAGCCGGCGCGCAGCGCGTGCTCGACGAGCAGCGTGCCCTGGACTTTGCCCTCGGCGACCAGCGGCACGACCACGAGGTGCTCGACCTGGGGCAGCAGGGTGGCGACCGTCGCGTCGTCCCTCACCTCGTCCTGTGCCAGCAGGGCGACCTTCCGTCGCTCCGAGACGCTGGTGAGCAGGTCGGACCGGGGCAGCGCCTCGGGGATGACGTCCAGCCCGTGGGCGGCGAGCACCCGTCGTGAGCCGTCCCCGCCCAGCACCACCCCCCGCGGGAAGTCGAAGATCGTCGTGACCGCCTGGAGGAGCGTCGAGCCGACCTCGTCAGGCCCGGTGACCGTCTCGAGCTCGAGGGCCATGGTGTGCAGGGCCTCGAGGTCCCACTGCCGTCGGCGCAGCTCGCGCTCGTTCACCGCGGAGAAGACCGCGACCCCGACCGTGGCCAGCCAGAGCGCGGCGATGAAGAAGGCCAGCCGGTCACCTTCTGAGCCGGCCAGGCCGGTGACCTTGAGGTTCGAGCTGCTGATGGAGCCCGCCTGCTGAGCGTTGTAGATGCCGTAGAGCAGCAGCGTCTGCCAGAGCGCCACCTTCAGCCCGGTCCGGTAGGACGCGAGCAGCGTCACTCCCGTGATGTGGATGATCATCAGGTAGCGGACCTGGCTGTAGGCGCCACCCGTCAGGTAGGTGAGGTAGGCCAGCCAGGCGCCGTCCACGATCAGCAGCAGGCCGAAGATCACCAGAAGCGAGCGCCGAGGCAGCAGCCGGGCGCCCAGCTCGCCGATGGCGGCAACGCCGAGGTAGGCCAGCGTCACCGGAGCCAGGGATCGGAGGTAGCCGCCGAGCACCTGCGGCACCGTGGCTGCCAGCACCAGGATCGTGAGGGCCATGCCCAACCGGAGGAGCTGGCTGTAGCGGAGCCGGGACGCGAGGGGGACCAGCTCGGCGACGACCGTCTTGGTCTGGTCGGGCGCAGCACCTGCTGCCGTGACGGCCATCACGTGCCCCCCAGTCGACCGAACCCGAGAGTGGGCTCAGCGCCGAGCGGGGCGTTCGCCAGCTTCGGGTCACGGCGGTCGATCCGGTTCTGCACGAGCAGGAACAAGATCACCAGGATCAGGAGGATGACCGGCACCTGGGGCCGGTCGAGCGAGCGCACGGCTGCTCGGCCCAGCAGCTCAGGCACCCGGTTGATCGGGTCGGGGGGGATGATCGAGCCACCGTGAGGCACCGGGCTGTGGGCGGCCGGAGGCTTGGGTCCACCACCGCTGGGCTGGGTCGGGCGGGGCGGGGGGGCCGTGGTGCCGTCCGGGCCCGAGCCGCCGGTGCCGGCGGGCGGGACGACGGGTGGCGGAACCGTGCTGGGACCGCCGTTGCCCGGCTTGGGCGTGCCGCCGGATCCGCCGGACGGCGGAGTCACCGAACCGGAGGTCACGAGCACGGAGCTCGACACCACGGGACCCATGTTGCCCGCTCGGTCGACGGCGCGCAGGGACAACCGGTAAGTCCCGTCAGGAAGCCCGGCGAGGTTCGCGGTCAGCGCGCCCGAGCAGGGTCGCCAGTCCATGACGACCACGGCGCCGCGAGTGAGCAGGCAGCTCACTGAGCTGCCCGACTCAGTGGTCCAGGCCCAGGTCGGTGAGTCGCTGCTCGTCGGCGAGGTCGGGACCGAGGTGAGCACGATGACCGGAGCCGTAGTGTCGCGAACCACCGAGGCGCTCCTGACGGCACCGGTGTTGCCGGCAGCGTCCGTCAGTCGCACCTGCAGGGTGTAGGTGCCGTCCGGCTGGCCCGCGAGGCTGACCCGGTGCGGGCTGGTGCAGGCTCGCCAGGCGGAGACCACGCGCCCTGCCGAGACAACCTGGCAGCTGGCCTTGGCTCCGGACTCGCCTGTCCAGCGCCAGTCGGTCTGTGCGTCCGACGTGGGGCTGGGGGGGAGCTTGCCGAAGACCGGTGCAGCCGGCGGAGTCGTGTCGAGCAGGTAGGTGGCGGTCGTCACGGCAGAGCGGTTGCCGGCCGCGTCGACGAGCCTGACCCCCAGGGAGTAGCTGCCATCAGGCTCGGTGGGCAGGGCCAAGGTGTACGGCGACGTGCAGGGGGTCCAGTCGAGGAGCACGCCGGCTGCCGTCGTGACCTGGCACTCGGCTGAGGTGCCGGCGACCACGTCGAAGGAGAAGCTGGGGCTCCGGCCCTGGGAGGGGCCGGTCGGAGCAAGGGTGAAGGTGGCCGTCGGCGGCGCGGTCGAGTCGAGGTCGTAAGCCACGCTCAGTGGGGTGCCACGGTTGCCGGCCTGGTCCACCGCCCGGACGTCGAGGCTGTAGGTCCCATCGGGCTCCGACGTGAGGTCGGCGTTCCAAGGCGTGGTGCAGGTGGCCCAGTCGAGGATGGTCGTCGACCCCTGCGCGACCCGGCACTCGGCCGACTCGGTCGATCCGACAGCGAACCCGACGGTCGGCTGCTGGTCGGGAGAGGGCGTCGCCGGCTGCTGGGTGAGGACCGGCAGCCCTGGCGGCAGGGTGTCGTACTCGAAGCCGACCGACGTGACGCCCGGCCCCACGTTGCCTGCGGTGTCGACCGCGCGGACCGAGAGCTGGTAGTCGCCGTCGAGCCCGAGGGCGGGGGTCCAGGGTGACGAGCAGGCGGCCCAGCCGGCGGTCGGGCTGCCCGCGAAGAGCAGCTGGCACTCCGCGTTGTTGCCCGCGACGGAGAACGTCCAGGTGGCCGGGAGCCGAGCGGGGCCGGTGGGCTGGCTGGTGAAGCTCGGGGCGCCGGGAGCGATCGTGTCCAGGCTGTAGGTGCTCGACCCGAGCGCACCGGTGTTGCCGGCGGCGTCGGTCGCACGGACGAAGAGGGTGTAGTCGCCGTCGGGGGTGACCGTGGGGTCGAGGGGGGTGAGGTCGTAGGTGACGGTCCCGCCGGGGCAGGGACCCCAGGGCGAGAGCACCGTGGCGCCGAGGTTGAGCTGGCACTGCGTGGTCGCCAGCGGCTCCGCCGTGAAGGTCCAGGTCGGGGTGACGTCGTTGCCGGGGTTCTTGCCGACCAGGGTGATCACCGGGGCCGGGGGCGGTCCGGTGTCCAGCAGGTAGGTCTTGCTGGTCGCCGGGCTCAGGTTGCCGGCGAGGTCCTTGCCGACGACGGTGAGCGTCCAGAGGCCGTCACCGCTGAGCGCGGGGGCGCTCACCCAGGCCCCCGGACCACAGCTGACCGGGGTGCGCGCCGTCCCGGCGAGGTCCCAAGTGCACAGGAAGGACTCGCCGGCCTCGGTGCCGGTGATGGTGAAGACCGGCGTGGTGGTGTTGCCGCTCGGGGGTCCGACCACGGTCGGAGCGAGGGTCGGTGCCGTCACGTCGTAGCGGTAGGTGGCGCTCGCGGCCGGGCCGGTGTTGCCCGCCGCATCCGTCAGCCTGACTCGGATCGTGTACGTCGCCTCCACGGCCGGGACCGTCAGCACCGCTGGCGACGTGCAGGGCGAGACCACGCTCGCGACGGTGCCGTCGGGGCGCAGGACCCGGCAGATCGCGGTCTCGGTCTCGGGCCAGGTCGCGGTGACGGTGGTCGTCGCTCCGGCCGGGGCGGAGAGGGACAGGCTGGGAGCGGCCGGGGGGGTGACGTCGTAGAGGTAGTCCGAGGTCGTGACCGGGCCGGTGTTGCCCGCATCGTCGACGGCGCGGATCGAGAGGGTGTAGGTGGTCTCGGCGCGTCCCGTGAGGCTCGACGTGGTGACCGGGGACGAGCAGGGGGTCCAGGGGGTGAGCGTCTGGGTCGCGGAGCCGAACATGCACTCCGCGGTCTCGCCGGCTGCGACCGTGAACGACCACGTGGGGGTGGGGTCGTTCCCGACGGCTCCAGGGCCGGACGTGATCTGGGGGAAGTCCACCGGACCCACGCGGTCGAGCCGCAGGCCGGCGCTGTCGGGGGCGCCGGAGTTGCCGAGGGCGTCCGTGGCGCGCACCGTGACCACGTAGTCGCCGTCGGCCAGGCCCGCGACCGGGACCGTCCAGGGCGAGCTGCACGCAGTGGGACCCACGAGGGTCGCGCCGCCCTGGCTCACCGAGCAGACCGCGGTGTCGGTCGGGGCGATCGAGAACGTGGCCCGAGGGGCGGGGCTGCCGTTGCTGATGGCCGGGCTCACCGCGACGGTGACGCCCGGGCCGGTGGTGTCACGGACGAAGGTGCTCGAGACGCCGGCCGAGCGGTTCCCCAAGGCGTCCACGCTGCGAACCGTGAACACGTAGCTGCCGTCGACCGTCACTCCCGTGCTGAACGCACCCCCCGGGCAGGCCTGCCAAGCGAAGGCGTTGCTCGGACCGGTGAGCATGCACTCCGCGACGCCGGTGGGAGCGGTCCACGCCCAGCCCGCGGTCGAGGCGGTGCTGGGTGTGGTGGGCGTCGCCGTGAACGTGGGGTCGGCGGGGGCAGCGGTCTGCAGGGTGTAGACGTCGGTCGCGGTAGCGGGCCCGGTGGCGGTCTGCTCACGAACCGTAGCGGTGTAGTCACCGTCCGCAGCCGTGGCAGGGAGCGTGGTGGAGAACGTCGGGCCACACGGTGTCCAGTCGAGCACGACTCCCGCCGGACCGTCGAGCCGGCACTCAAGGGCATCGGCGGGGTCGCCGGCGACGACGTCCCAGCCGAGATCGCGGGTGTTCCCGGGACTGGGCTGCTGAGGGGAGATCGTCGGCCCGACCGCTGCCGAGGCGACGTTCGCACCCGCCAGGATGAAGCCCGCGATGAGCACGAGGCAGACCCCGGCGCGCCGCACAGCGGCACCCCGTCGCCCCGTCCCGAACCTCACCGTCACGTTCCCTTCACCGACGCCTGCTGTCTGCCTGCCTGGGATGGCACCGTCGCACGCGCTTGTGGCCCTCAGCGGTCATCGGCCGACCCTGGGCATCCCCTGAGCGCCAAACGGACGATTTGTTGCGGCAATTGGCGGCGGGTGGCCGGTTGCTCCACGCTCGCCGGTCGCCGCATCAGGCACCTGGGTTGTGCGCTGGCTCCCCACCCATGGAGGGCAGCGATCCGGGCGCCATCAGCTCCACGATCCGCTCGAGGTCGTCGAGCGAGCCGAACTCCACGACGATCTTGCCGCGGTTGCGGCCCAGCTCCACCTTCACGCGGGTCTCGAACCGGTCCGACAGCCGTCCGGAGAGGTCAGCCAGACCCGGTGCCACGGGCTTCTTGGACCGCGCCTGCCGGGATGCCGTGCCGGGCAGCTCGCCCACGGAGACGATCTCCTCGACGGCCCGCACCGAGAGCCCCTCGGCCACGATCCGTGCCGCGAGTCGGTCCTGGGCGTCGGCGTCGTCGATGCCCAGCAGGGCCCGGGCGTGACCGGCGCTGATCACCCCGGCCGCCACCCGCCGCTGCACCGGCGCCGAGAGGTTGAGGAGTCGGATGGTGTTCGACACCTGCGGCCTGGAGCGCCCGATCCGGGCCGCGAGCTCGTCGTGCGTGGTCCCGAACTCCTCGAGCAGCTGCGCGTACGCCGCCGCCTCCTCGAGCGGGTTGAGCTGTTGCCGGTGCAGGTTCTCGAGCAGCGCGTCCCTGAGCATCGCCTCATCCGCGGTCTCACGGATGATCGCCGGCACCTGGAGCAAGCCCGCCTCACGAGAAGCCCTCAGTCGGCGCTCACCCATGACGAGCTCGTACTGATCCGGCCCTGACTCACGGACCACGATCGGCTGCAGCAAGCCCACTTCGCGGATGCTTGTGACGAGTTCGGCCAGGGCCTCCTCATCGAAGACCTGCCGGGGCTGCTTGGGGTTCGGGGTGATCGAGTCGACGGAGATCTCGCGGAAGCGAGCCCCCGGGACCGGACCGGGACCGAGACCGGATTCAACGCTCGCGCCCTGCTCGCCCGAGCCGGGCACGCCACCCTCAGGAGCGGTGGGGATGAGGGCCCCCAAGCCACGTCCCAGGCCGCCACGTCGGACGTTCACAGTGAGTCTCCCTCGGCTCCGCGCACCGCGATCTCGCGTGCAGCATCGATGTAGGCGGCGGCTCCCCGCGACAGCGGGTCGTACGTCACCACCGTCTGGCCATAGCCGGGCGCCTCCGAGATGCGCACCGACCGAGGAACCGTGGTGGCCAGCACCTGCGGCCCGAAGTGCTCCCGGACCTCGCGCGCCACCTGGTCGGCCAGCCTGGTGCGCCCGTCGTACATGGTCAACAGGATGGTGCTGACAGCCAGGTCGGGGTTGAGGTGAGCCCGGACCAGCTCCACGTTGCGCAGCAGCTGGCCCAGCCCCTCGAGTGCGTAGTACTCGCACTGGATCGGGATGAAGACCTCGTTGCCGGCCACCAGGGCGTTGATGGTGAGCAGGCCCAGGGACGGCGGGCAGTCGATGAGGATGTAGTCGAACTCCTCGTCGTAGGCGGCCAGCGCCCGCTTCAGCCTGGATTCGCGGGCGACGACCGAGACGAGCTCGATCTCCGCGCCGGCGAGGTCGATCGTCGCCGGGACGCAGAACAGCCCCGGTAGCGCAGCCACCTCGATGGCCGCTTCGGCCAGCGGCAGGTCGTTGATCAGGGCGTCGTAGATCGAGGGGATGTCCGCGTGGTGGTCGATCCCGAACGCGGTGGAGGCGTTCCCCTGGGGGTCGAGGTCGACCACCAGTACCCGCAAGCCGTGCTGCGCCATCGCCGCGGCCACGTTGACGGTGGTGGTCGTCTTCCCGACGCCCCCCTTCTGGTTGGCCACGACGAGCCGGCGGGCCGCCCGCGGGCGGGGGAAGGGGACGGCTGTGGCCCGCGCCGACTGGAGCGCGGCAGCCGCAGCCGCAGCAATCGGTGTGTCATCCGAGTCCGCGAGCGGGATCAGCGTTTCACGTGAAACGTCGTCCTCGCGGTCAGTCTCCGGCTGGTCGCTCCTGGAGACCTCCTCGGTCGCCGTGGACTCCGCCGGCATCGCGGCGGGACTCGGCGC
>JAVEEJ010000089.1 GCA_030840515.1 Frankiaceae bacterium
GACCGCGAGGTTCTCGGCCGTCTGACCCATCGCGATGTAGGCGTCCGGCAGCGCGCCGCCCTCGCGCGGGTCGGTCCACGGCTTCGCACCGCCGGCGGCCGCCGCGTCGGTGCGCGCCTTCGCCGCGTCGAACAACTCGTTGCGGGTGTCCGGCAGCGAGTCGGAGTTGCCCTTCACGAACCGGCTCACCATCTCGACGCCCGCGCTGATGAACACATCCCCCTCGCCGGCCTTGATCGCGTGCAGCGCCATGCGCGTGGTCTGCAGTGACGACGCGCAGTAACGGGTGACGGTGGTGCCGGGCAGGTGGTCCATGCCCATCAGCACCGACACGATCCGGCCCATGTTGAACCCCTGCTCGCCGCCGGGCAGACCGCAGCCGAGCATGAGGTCCTCGACGTCCTTCGGGTCGAGCTGCGGAACCTTGGCCAACGCCGCCTGCACGACTGTCGCCGCGAGGTCGTCGGGACGCAGGTCCTTGAGCGAGCCCTTGAAGGCGCGGCCGATGGGGCTGCGGGCGGTGGCGACGATCACGGCCTCGGGCATGGGCACTCCTCGACTAGAACGGCGTTCGGTTTGAGCCTACAACCGTGAGTTGATCAAAGACCTGTGGTGGTTGTCCGGGCCTAACGGCGACCACAATCCCGGGATGATCATGGGTGGGGTGGGGGCGCGGGTGCGGGTACGGCGCCCTCCGGGTGCCCCGCGTCGGACGGGAGTGCCGCGGAGGGCTGTGCAGGGGCGCGGCCGCGGCCGAGGCGCGGGATGCGGTGCTGGATCGCGGCGACGCGTCCCCGGCGCGGGCCGGTGGTGACGGCTGCCACCTCGGTCCCGGGAGTCTCCGCCGCGGCGAGCGCCGCCTCGCCGAGCGGAAGCACCGCCTCGGCGGCGGCGGTCTGCGGCTCGAGCTCGGGCCAGAGCCCGAGTGCGGCGCAGACCGAGGGCAGCAGTGCCGCCGAAGCCGCGGCATAACCCGCAGCCGACGGGTGGAACCGGTCGGGTCCGAACATGACTCGCGGCAGCGAGGCGAAGTCAGGGCCGAGCAGGTCACCGAGCGACACGGACCGGCCGCCTGCCTGGACGGTCGCAACGGTCTGCGCGGCCGCGAGCCGACGCGACCACCGGCGGGCGATCCAGCGGAGCGGCTGGGCGATCGGCTCGATGGTCCCGAGGTCAGGGCAGGTCCCGACCACGACCTGGATGCCTTCCGCGCGCAACCGTTCCACGGCGGCACCCAGGTGCGCGACGGCGATCCGCGGACGCACCCGGTGGGTGACGTCGTTGGTCCCCACCATGATGACGGCGATGTCGGGGCTATCCGGGAGCACCAGGTCGATCTGCGCGTCGAGGTCGCTCGAGCGCGCGCCCACCACGGCCACGTTGACCAGCCGCACCTCGGTCTCGGCAGCCTCCGCCAGCCCGGCCGCGAGGAGGACGCCCGGCGTCTCTGCGGCGCGGTGCACGCCGAGCCCAGCGGCGCTGGAGTCACCGAGCAGCGCCATCACATAGCTGCGTTCCCCCGTGGGTCCCCAGGTGCCTGCGGCACGCGGCGGGTCGGCCTGCGGCTCGCCGATCGCCCGGCGCGCCAGCTTCGACTCGATGAGGATGACGGCCACACCGAGCAGCCCCAGCCCGCCGAGGCTCCCTCCGCTGAGCGCTGCTCCGCGGACGACGCGACGGCGCCTTCGTCCCATCAGCGCTGCTCCGGCATGCCGGGCAATCTAGTCTCCACCTTGTGCAGGTCTACGACTCCCTCATCGACCTCGTCGGGCGGACGCCACTCGTGCGTCTGCACCACGTCACCGCGGGCATCGACGCCGACGTACTCGCCAAGGTCGAGTACTTCAACCCCGGCGGCTCGGTGAAGGACCGCATCGCGCTGCGCATGGTGCAGGACGCGGAGGCGTCCGGGCTCATCAAGCCGGGCGGCACCATCGTCGAGCCGACCTCGGGCAACACCGGAGTAGGGCTCGCGATCGTCGCGCAGGCGCGCGGCTACAAGTGCGTGTTCGTCTGCCCCGACAAGGTCGCGCAGGACAAAATCAACGTGATGCGCGCGTACGGCGCCGAGGTGGTCGTCTGCCCCACGGCCGTCGCCCCTGAGCACCCCGACAGCTACTACAACGTGAGCGACCGGCTGGTGCGCGAGATCGAAGGTGCGTGGAAGCCGGACCAGTACTCCAACCCGGCGAACCCGCGCTCGCACTACGAGACCACCGGCCCTGAGCTCTGGGAGCAGACCGAGGGTCGCATCACGCACTTCGTCGCCGGCGTCGGCACGGGCGGCACGATCAGCGGCACCGGTCGCTACCTCAAGGAGGTCAGCGACGGGAAGGTGCAGGTGATCGGCGCCGACCCGGAGGGCTCGGTCTACTCCGGTGGCACCGGCCGTCCCTACCTCGTCGAGGGAGTAGGCGAGGACTTCTGGCCGACCGCCTACGACAAGACCGTGTGCGACCGCATCGTGGCGGTGTCCGACCGTGACTCCTTCGCCATGACACGGCGGCTCGCGCGCGAGGAGGCGCTGCTCGTCGGGGGCTCGTGCGGAATGGCCGCCGAGGCCGCGTTGGTGGTCGCACGCGAGGCGCCGGCCGACTCCGTGGTCGTCGTACTCCTGCCCGACTCCGGTCGCGGCTACCTGTCGAAGATCTTCAACGACGAGTGGATGGCTGACTACGGCTTCCTGCAGTCCAGCGGGGAGACCGTCGGCGACGTCATGTCGCGCAAGGGCGGCGGAGTGCCCGAGTTCGTCCACGTGCACCCGAGCGAGACGGTGCGGGAGGCGATCGACATCCTGCGCGAGTACGGGGTCTCGCAGATGCCGGTCGTCAAGGAGGAGCCGCCCGTGATGGCGGCCGAGATCATCGGCTCGGTGGTCGAGCGCGACCTGCTCGACGACCTGTTCAACGGCCGCGCGGAGCTTCACGACCGGCTCGACCAGCACATGTCGGCCCCGCTGCCGCAGATCGGCACCGGTGAGCCGACCGCGGCTGCGCTGGCCGCACTGGAGAAGGCCGACGCCGCCGTGGTGCTCGACCACGGCAAGCCGGTCGGCGTCATCACACGCCAAGACCTCCTCGGCTACCTCGCCCGCTGACCGACTGCCACCCTTCGCGCTTTGTGGCCAGTACGTTCGTTGGAACCGGACAATTCGGGCGCGATTCACAGCCCTACTGGCCACAAAGTGGGCAGGGGAGCGGGCGAGTACGGCGAACAGCAGTGGGTGTGCGCCCACGACTGATCGCCCTGCTCGCCGCTGTGCTGACCCTGACCGGGTCGGCCTTGGCGGCGCAGGCCTCGGACCCGCCGGAGCAGCTGCTGCTCGACGGCCAGAGCCAGCAGCTGACGGCGACCCCCGCGCCCGACCTGCCTGCCGGCAAGCCGTGCACGAGCACGGTGATCTCCCACGCCCGCTTCGGCGTCGACCCGCTGGGCTACGGCCACGCGGCCGTCGGTCGCTACACGCCGAGCTGCCGCGGTCCGTGGGGCGCCGTCACGATGACCCTGACCGGTGCAGTGAAGGGCACCCAGTTCGACCGGATCGCCTACGTCTTCATCGGCCGGGCGGAGGTGCTGCGCACCTCGACCCCGGAGCCGCCCGCGACCTGGTCGGTGGTCAAGGACCTGTCGGCGTACTCGTCCCTGCTGGCGCGCCCTCAGCCCATCGCGATGCGGCTCGACAACGTCGTGAACGGCACCTACACCGGCATCCCCGACATCACGGTGCAGCTGTCGTTCTACAAGCCTGACGCGAAGCACCCGGCGCTGTCGTCGCGGACCCAGGTGGTCGGGCTCGGCAACGGCGGGCACGAGTACGGCGAACCCGCCTACCTCTCGACGCCAGGACAGGTCGACAGCCACAGCGTGCGATTTCCCGTCGACCTCACGCGGCTCCAGGCCGACGTCTTCACCTCCGGCCATGGCGGTTGCGAGGAGTTCTGGTGGGCCGGCGCCTGCAGTGACCGGCTCTACCGCGAGGTGCAGGTGCGAGTCGACGGACGCCTGGCCGGCATCGCGCCGATCTACCCGGTGATCTTCACCGGCGGAGGCTCGCCTTACGCGTGGCGACCCATGCCGGCGATCCGCGCGCTCGACCTCCGCGCCTACCGGATGGACCTCACCCCGTTCGTCGGCATGCTCACCGACGGCCGCGCGCACTCCATCGGGGTGAAGGTCGCCGAATCGCGCAAGGATGACCCGAACGACGTCTGGATCACCAGCACGAACCTCATCGAGGAACGCGCCGGCGACGGCAGACGCACGACCGGCCGCACCACCGCCTACTTCGAGAACCCGCTCAACGTCTCGGGCACCTCACTGGGTGGTGGTGCTGCAGCCGACCAGGGTGGCAGTCACCAGCTCGACATCACCGGCACGGTCACCCACGGAACCACGAAGACCTGGCACACGGTTCAGGACGTGACGTTCCTCGGGTCCGGAGGTGTAGCGGCGGGCGTCGACACCTGGGTGTGGACGAGTACGGCGACCGCGAACGGCCGCGGACTTCGGGCGGCGTACAAGTACACGGTCGCGTCCGACCTGTTCACCACCGATCACCTCACGGACGAGCTGACGGTGGAGTCGGTCTCCGGGTCGGTAGTGACGCAGCGGTACCACTACCTCGACGAGATGCAGGCGCTGGCCACCTACATCGCGACCGGGTACGGCTCGCGCGAGCGGGTGCGCGTGCTGCAGGGCACGACGTGCGTTTACGACCGCGAGCTCGACGCAGTGCACATGAACCTGGTCGCCGACCGACGGGGCGACTGCGGTGATCTGCCGACCGGCAAGCCCTGACCTGTGCCGCGTCAGCGGCCGGCGGACATGAACTGCTTGAGGCCGGCGCGGGCGGTGCCCTGCACCTTCTTCTGCAGCAGCGGCGTCCAGCCCATCAACAGGCCCGGTAGACCGAGCGCCTGCTTGGACCAGGCGTAGAAGCTGAAGACGTCGCGCTGTTCGACGATCAGGCCGGCGTCGTTGAAGCTGAACGTCGACCGCACGTCGTTCACCACGGGGCGACCGGTCTGGGCGAACGTGTAGTGGGCGATCCAGCGCGCGGTGCCCGTCGGCCCGCTCGCGCTGTGCTCGACGAGCTCAAGCCGGAAGTCCTTCGCGCGCTCAGCGAGCATGCGCCACATCGCCGCGGGCTCCCCGTTGGCGAGTCCGACGAAGACGGGATCGGTGAAGGTCGCCTCTGGGGCGTAGCAACCCGCCATCGTGTCGCCGTCGCGCTCGGCGAAGGCGGTGTAGAGCCGCTGGATGGTCGCGTCGTTGTCAGCCACGACGCGGACGCTACGCCTTGGGGAGCTCGACCTTCGTCGGGACCTGCTCAGGTGTGTACGCGACCTGGCAGAAGCCGTGGTTGCAGTAGCCGCCGGGGTTCTTCGCCAGGTATTGCTGGTGGTAGTCCTCGGCGTAGTAGAACGGCCCCGCCGCGGCGGCCGGCTTGATCTCCGTCGCGATCGGCCGGAAGCCGGCCGCGGTCAGCGCCGCCTGGTAGCGCTCTTGGGAGGCCTGCGTCGCGGCAAGCTGCGCCGGCGTCGTGGGGTAGGCCGCCGAGCGGTACTGGGTCCCGATGTCGTTGCCCTGGCCACCGACCTGGGTCGGGTCGTGGTTCTCCCAGAACTCCTTGAGCAGCGTCTCGTAGCTCACGACCGCGGGGTCGTAGACCACCTGCACGGCCTCGGCGTGGCCGGTGCGCGTCGTACACGTCTCCTGGTACGTCGGGTTGGGAGTGAACCCACCCATGTAACCCGCGGCGGTCGACCACACGCCGTCGAGCTGCCAGAAGATCCGCTCCGCGCCCCAGAAGCAGCCCATCGCGAAGTAGGCCACCTCGAAGCCCTCCGGCCAGGGACCGACCAGCGGATGGCCGTTCACGAAGTGGGCGATCGGCACGGCGATCGGCTCGGGGCGGCCGGGCAGCGCGTCCTCCGGTCGGACCATCGCCGTCTTGCCGTGACCCAGTGCAGAGAACAGGGACATGGGGTGGCACCTCCTGGTGTGCTCAACCAGCATCACCCCTCAGGCGTTCCCGCGCCCGCCGTAGGCTGGCAGGCATGGAGTTCGAGACGCTCGCGATCCACGCCGGCCAGGAGCCCGATGCCCTCACCGGCGCGGTCGTGACGCCGATCTACCAGGTGTCGACGTACGCCCAGGACGGTGTCGGCAAGCCGCGCGGAGGCTGGGAGTACAGCCGCTCGGGCAACCCCACCCGCACCGCGCTCGAGTCCTGCCTCGCCGCGCTCGAGGGGGGCGTCGGCGGCTTCGCCTTCGCCAGCGGCCTGGCCGCGACCGACTGCTTCATCCGCACCACTTGCTCCCCGGGTGACCACGTGGTGATCCCGGATGACGCGTACGGCGGCACCTACCGCCTGTTCTCCAAGGTGCTGGAGCGCTGGGGCCTGAGCTGGACGGCGGCTGCGGTGAACGACGCCGATGCCGTCCGCGCGGCGGTGCGCGAGAACACGAAGGTGATCTGGGTCGAGACGCCGACCAACCCGCTGCTCGGCATCGCCGACCTCGCCGCGCTCTCCGACATCGCCAAAGAAGCCGGGGCCTTCTTCGCGGTCGACAACACCTTCGCGAGCTCCTACCTGCAGCAGCCGATCGCGCACGGTGCCGACGTGGTCATGCACTCCACGACGAAGTACCTGGGTGGTCACAGCGACGTCGTCGGTGGGGCGCTCGTCGCGGCCGACGCCGAGCTCGCCGAGCGGATCGGCTATCACCAGAACGCCACCGGCGCGGTGGCCGGACCGTTCGACGCCTGGATCGTGCTGCGCGGCCTCAAGACCCTCGGCGTGCGGATGGATCGCCACTGCGACAACGCGGAGCGGGTCGCTGCCCTGCTGCGGGAGCACGACGCGGTCGCGCAGGTGTACTACCCCGACGCCGACGAGACCGCGAAGAAGCAGATGAAGCGTGCCGGCGGGATGGTGTCCTTCCGCTGCAGGGGCGGCGCCGAGTCCGCCGTACGCGTCTGCGAGTCCACCCGCGTCTTCACCCTGGGCGAGTCATTGGGCGGGGTCGAGTCCCTCATCGAGCACCCCGGCCGGA
Source organism: Frankiaceae bacterium (assembly GCA_030840515.1). Classification (GTDB taxonomy): domain Bacteria; phylum Actinomycetota; class Actinomycetes; order JAVEEJ01; family JAVEEJ01; genus JAVEEJ01. The sequence continues at coordinate 7,060 of JAVEEJ010000089.1, forward strand.
TGACACACGCCTCGGCTGCCGGCTCAGCGCTCGAGGTCCCCGACGACCTGGTGCGGCTCTCCGTCGGCATCGAGCACGTCGACGACCTGCTCGCCGACCTGACCGACGCCCTCGCCACCGCCTGAGGACACCGTGCCTGAGCGACCGCGGGTCTCGGGGGCGAAGAGGGCGAGTACGGCGGCCGCGCCGAGCACCCCGCTCGTGGTGCCGAAGGCCACGCCGTAGGAGGTCACGTCCGCGAGCCGCCCGGCGATGACCGGCCCACTCACCACACCCGCGTCACCCGACATCTGGAACGCCGCGACCACCGTGCCGCCGCGCCCGCCGCTGACGTCGCCCACGATCGCGGCGGGCGCCACGTCGAGAAGACCCGACCCGAACCCCAGCAGGGCGAGCGCGACGAGGTAGCCGGGCAGCGTCTGCTGGATCCCCAGCACGGCCAACGACAGTGAGCTGAAGGCGAGCCCGCCCACGAGCAACGGCTTGCGCCCGTAGCGGTCCGCCCACGACCCGGCCGGCAGCAGCACGGCGGCGTTCACTCCCGCCACGATGAAGAAACCGATCCCGGTCCACACGATGCTGCGGTGCAGTCCCTCGACCACGAAGAGCGGGAGGAGCGCCGAGCGGACCCCCATCACCGCCCAGCCGTCCGCGAAGTTCGCCGCGAGCGCTGCCCGGTACGACGGGTCACGCAGCGCGGTCCCGAGCCGGACCCGGCCGGCGGCGGTCTTGTCCGCGGGGTCGGCAAGCGGCGTGGAGCGCAGCGCGACCATCGCAATCGTCCCGGCGACCGCGAGGGTCCCGGCGTAGATGAAGAACGGCGCCCGGATGCTGACGGTCGCGATCGCACCGCCGAAGGCCGGCCCCGTGATCCCGCCGATGAGGAACCCGCCGTACCAGAGACTGGTCGCCCGCCCGCGCTGCGCGCTGGGCACGACGCGGAACAGCAGCGAGGCAGCCCCGACGCTGAACATGGCCGAGCCGATCCCGCCGATGCCTCGGAGGATGAGCAGCTGCGAGTACGACGACGCGAGGCCGGCCAGGGCGCTGCTGGCCGCGACTACGCCGATGCCGGTAGCGAGGCAGACCCGCTCGCCGATCCGGTCGACCAGTCGGCCGGCGCCCAGGGCGGAGACGAAGCGCATGAAGGCGAACGCGCTGATCACCGTGGCGGCCGCCGCCTTGCCGACGCCGAACCGGCTCGCGAACAGCGGGATCGCCGGCGCCACGATGCCGAACCCCACGGCGACGCTGAACGCCACGGCCGAGAGCACCACCACCTCGCGGGGCAGGCCGCGGAAGGCCTTGGGTGCGCGCACGCTGGGATGGTGCCAGCGCCCGCGGGTCGTCGTACTCGCGCCCCCGTAGTCGGACGTCGGGGGAGGAACCGGGCGTCTTGTGCGTTTGCACAGGTCAGGGCGGGGTCGCCTGGGTTACTGACAGGTAGCAGGAACTTCTGTCAGTGTGTAGAAAGTCACATCTGATGGCGGTCCCAGCCGCCCTCTTGTGAACCCTTGGAGGCGGGGATGAAGCGGATCACCCGAGCGGTGGTGTGCGCGGTGCCGGCGTTGGTCGGCCCCCTGTTCATGGCGGCCCCAGCCTTCGCTGACGGTGGCGCTTCCAAGCCGCTGCAGAGCGCCTGGTTCTGGTATCGCCCCTCGGATGCGTTCCCGCTGCAGCCGGCGCCGGTCACCGGACCCGACACCGACCCGACCACGCCCGACGGCGGGCTCCCGGTCTCGCCCAACCCGGACGCCACGACCCCGGCGACCTCGGAGCGGATGCTCAAGGAGAGCTTCATCTCCTTCGACCTCGGCGCTGTGCCGAGCACAGCCACGGTGAACTCCTTCCTCGTGACCGCACCGGTCGTGGGCAACTACACCCAGCAGTCCGAGGTGCCCAAGGTGGTCGGCTGCCTCCCGCCCCGGATGTGGACGGCGGGCGCGGCCCAGGCCTGGGTCAACAAGCCCTTCGTGGACTGCTCCACGGGCAAGGCGCCGGGCGTGTACGACGACGCCAAGAAGACCTGGACCTTCGACCTCACCCTGTTCGCCCAGGGCTGGGTGACGGGCGGGAACACCGGGCTCGCGCTGACCAACGACCCGGAGTACACCGGCAAGCCCTACCAGGTCGTCTTCGATGGCCCGAAGATCACCGCGGAGATCAGCTGGTCGCCGGCCGTAAGCGTTCCCCAGGTCCCGCAGGTGCCGCACCCGCAGGTCGCACCCCCGCCGATGCCCAACGGTGGCTCCACGGGCGTGTCCTCGGGCAGCCTCGGTGGCGGCAGCACCGTCGTGCCCCCCGCCGCCCCGGTCGCGCAGCCCCAACCGCAGGTGGCGGGTCAGGTGACCAACCAGGTCGCGTTGGCCAGCGTGCCGCTGCGCGTGGGCGGCAACGCCCCGGGTGCAGGCTTCTGGGTCCTGGGGCTCGGTATCGCTGCGCTGCTCGCGCTGGCGTCCTGGATTCTCGGTGACACATCCGCGCCGGTGCCTGCCCGCACCGGGGACAGCCGGCTCGACCGCGCGCTGCGCAGCCGTCGGCTCGGGGGGACAAGCGGTATCGGAGCGTCCGCACGCAGTACGCGTACGGTTCCGCTCAGCGTCCGTCCTGTCTGACCCCCACTCACAAGGAGTTCGCCCCCATGCCCGCCTCCCCGCGGCGTCTCGCGCTCGGCTTGCTCGCACTGTCACTGACCACCGCAGCCTGTGGTCTCAAGCCCACGGCCTATGACTCGATCAAGCAGAACAACGGCGGCTCGCTCACCGGCAACGGCAACAACAACGCCGGTAGCGGAGTCGGTAACGGCGGCACCACCACCGGGGGTGGCACGACGGGCGGCGGCGGCACCACCGCGGGGGGCACCACCGGAGGCGGGTTCGTCGGTGGCGGGACAACCGGTGGCGGGACGACCGGCGGAGGGACGACCGGCGGTGGCACCACGGGCGGCAACACCGGAGGGGGCACCAACGGTGGACCGCGCCCGCAGTGCTCGGCGCCCACCGGGGGAGACACCACCGGTATCAGCGCCAGCAACATCTCGATCGGCGTGCATGCGCCGATCAGCGGAACGGGTACGCCGTTCCCCAACAACTCCTTCATCGCCGGCGCCCAGACCTACTGGAAGACGCACAAGGTGTGCGGCCGGACCGTGACGGTCGAGGTGCTCGACGACACCTACAAGCCCTCCGGGGCCCACGCCGTCTGCCAGCAGATGGCCAAGCGCGACTTCATGGTCATCGGCGCGGGTGGCACCGACCAGATCCAGGCCTGCGCCACCGACTCGGTCATTCAGAAGAACCAGGTGCCCTATCTGTCAGCCGGCGTCACCACGAACGGCCTCACCTCACTGAACAACTACTTCGCGCTCAGCCTCACCTACCAGCAGCAGGGTGACCTCGTCGTCAACAACGCGAAGGCGCTCGGCGTCGACAAGCCGGCTCCGGCCACCGGCGGCAAGAAGAAGCAGTGGGCGATCGTCACCGCTGCCGGGCCCAACTTCGAAGGCGCCCGCAAGGGGATTGAGTCCGCGCTGAGCTCTCGTGGCATCACCTACGAGGAGTTCACGATCGACCAGTCCGGCAACTACCAGCAGGACGCGCAGTCCAAGGGATCGACCCTTGCGCTCGACGGCTACAAGACGATCTTCGTCGACCTGGCCCCCGGCTACTTCGTGTTCATGGCAGGCGGCTACTACGCGGGCGGCTCCGGTGCCACCTGGGTGGGCCCGGGCGTCACCTTCACCGAGGTCACCGTGGCGCAGTACCTGTGCACCTCGACCCACAACTCGATCAGCGGCCACGCCTACTTCCTCGCGCCGAACCCGGCCCTGGACAAGTCGACGGCGGACTTCCGAAACGCATACGGCGGCAAGTACGACGACATCAGCTGGGCGCTGTGGGGTCTGTCAGAGGGCTTGTACAACCTGCTGCTCAACGCCTCTGACAACCTGACGCGGCAGAACTTCATCGCCAAGACCCAGCAGGCGCGCATCTCCACCCAGGTCTACCCCGGCATCGACTTCCCTCGCGGCGGCGGACACTTCGGCGGCACTGCGGCCTGGAGCCAGAAGGTGGACTGCAACGGCACCCAGCCGAACCAGAACCAACCGGGCACGTGGCTGACGTCGAGCTCGACGTACTACAAGATCTAGCAGGTGACGCTCGCCTTCGACCCGACAACGGGTCTGGTCTCGCCGCTTGTCCACGGGCTGTTCCAGGGTTCCGCTTACGGACTGCTTGGGCTTGGCCTGGTTCTGCTCTACAAGAGCAACCGCATCTTCAACTTCGCGCAGGGTGAGTTCGCCGGCGTCGCCGCGTTGGTGGCCTACCTGTTCGACACCGGCTCCAAGGGCCTCCCCAAGGTGCCGTACGCGGTGGCGATCCTGCTGGGAGTAGCGGCTGCGGTGCTCGTGGCGCTGCTCACCGAGCGGCTCGTGGTGCGGCCGATGTTCCATCGGCCCCGCGTCGTGCTGCTCGTGGGCACCGTGGGTGTCGCGTTGTTCCTCATCGCGGTGGAGGGCTTGGTCTACCAGGACATCGCGGCACTTCGGCCGATCGACCAGGCGTTGTCCATCGACCCGATCTTCACCCGGCTGGACCGGGTGCCCGTTCTGTGGAGTGACCTGGCCAAGCTGATCATGCTGCTGGCGCTGGCCGCGGCCGCCTTCTTGTTCTTCCGGCTCTCGAGGATGGGCACCGCGATCCTCGCCGTGAGCCAGGACGCGACGGCCGCTCGCGCGGTAGGCATCTCGGTCGAGCGCACCTCGATGCTCGCGTGGGGTCTCGCGGGCCTCACCGGCGGCATTGCGGGCGTGCTGCTGGCGGTGCCCCCGTTCTCGACCACGCCGGGCATCTTCACCGGCACCATCCTCACCACGGCGTTCGCGGCTGCCGTGGTGGGCGGCATCACCTCGCTCCCGGGAGCTTTCGTCGGCGGCGTGCTGGTGGGCCTCGTGCAGGAGTTCGCCAGCGCTGACCTCCCGCTCGTCCCCGGGCTGGGCTCCATCCGCGGCGGCGGCGAGCTCGCCGTGGCGATCGTCCTGCTCGGCATCCTGCTGGTGCGGCCCAAGGGCCTGCTCGGGAGTGAGACGTGACGGCGGAGGCTTCCCTCGCGCACCACGCCCGGCCCGGGACTCCCGTTGCCAGCTGGGTGGGCAGGGTCATCGTCTGGCTCGGCCTCGGCTACCTCGTGCTCCTCCTCCCGGGTGCCATCGGTGGTGAGGCCTCGCTGGATGCGAGCCAAGCCGCCATCTACGTGCTGATCGGTCTGTCCCTGCACATCCTCATCGGCTACACGGGACAGATCTCCCTCGGCCACCAGGCATTTGTGGGCACGGGATCACTCGTGGCGGCCAACGTGGTGTCCACGGGTACGAGCCACGCTGCTGAGCCGGTGCACTTCGGGTTGTCGTTGGTCGCCGCCGCCGCCGCCGCGGCCGCCGCGGCCGTCGTACTCGGCGCCGTCGCGCTGCGCATCACCGGCCTGTACCTCGCGCTGGTGACGCTGGTCTTCGGTTCCGTGGCCGCCAACGCGATCTTCTCGATCTCCTCGCTCAACGGGCACGAGGCAGGGGTCACGGCACTGCGCCCCGCGTCGCTCGTCACGGACTACCGGTTCTACCTGTTCTGCCTGTTGCTGATCGTGCTCGTCATGTACGTCGACATCCAGCTCGGAAAGAGCAAGACCGGTCGAGCGCTGGCGGCGTTGCAGGAGAACGAGCTGGTCGCGCAGGCCTTCGCCGTGAACGTCATGAAGTTCAAGCTGATCGCGTTCGCGCTGTCCGGCGCGTTCGCCGGGTTGGCGGGGGCCCTCTACACCTACCGGGTCCAGTCGTTCAGCGACAAGAACTTCTCCGGGACGCCAGGCTTCAACCTGGCGCTCATCTTCGTGGTGATGGTCGTGGTGGGAGGCCTCGGATCGCGGGCTGGCGTCGTCGTGGCGTCAGCCTTCTTCGGGCTGATCGACGTGCTGCTTGACCTGGCGGCGAAGCACACGTTCATGGCGCAGTACTACAGCGACCACAAGCAGTACGTCTCCGGGCTGATCGGTGCGCTGCTGCTGCTGCAGACGGTGATCCTCAACCCTGGTGGTCTAGGGCAGGTCGTGGATCCGGTCGCGCGATGGCTACGTGGCGGGCGTTTCAGCCTGCACGGGCACGGACCGACCTCGGGAAGCAGGGCTGCCGATGTCCGTGCTTGAGGTCTCCGACCTGTCGATCCGCTTCGGCGGGCTGCAGGCCCTGCTCGACGTGACGTTCAAGGTGGACGAGTACGAGATCGTCGGGCTGATCGGGCCCAACGGTGCCGGGAAGACGACGGCGTTCAACTGCATCACCGGCTTCTACCGGCCAGACCGTGGTCACGTCTTCTACCGCGGACAGGACGTCACCGGCATGCCTCCTCACCGCAAGTCGGCGATGGGTTTCGGGCGCACCTTCCAGAACGTGGGCATGGTCAAGAGCTCGACCGTCATCGAGAACCTCAAGACCGCGCAGCACGCCAGTGCCGACTACGGCGTCGTCAGCGGCCTGGTCGGCACGGGCGGCGTACGCGAGACCGAGCGGCGCCTGGAGCAGCGCTCGGACGCTCTGCTCGAGCTGCTCGGCCTGACCGACGTGCGCGACTCGTACGTGGGTGGGCTGCCCTACGGCACGCTCAAGCTGCTCGAGCTCGGATGCGCGCTGGCGACCCAGCCCGACATCCTGCTGCTGGACGAGCCGTCGTCGGGGATGGGTCCGGAGGAGTCGCACGACCTCGGTGACCGGCTCATCGAGCTGCGCCGCGAGTTCGACCTGACCATGCTGCTCATCGAGCACCACGTCCCGCTCGTCACGCGCGTCTGCGACTACGTCTACGTGCTCAACTTCGGGCAGCTGCTCGCCGAGGGCGCGCCGTCGGTCATCCAGACCCACCCCGAGGTGGTCGCCGCCTACCTCGGTGGTGAGGCCGCCGATGCGCTGGAGCAGACCTCAGCCCCGGCCGAGGAAGCGGCGCTGGCCGCCGAGGAGCACGAGGCGGCGGGCTACGTCCGCGAGCGCGCTCCTGCGCAGAAGAAGTCGCCGGTGAAGAAGGTCGCCAAGAAGACCACCAAGACCGCGAAGGCCACTGCGAAGAAGGCCACGGCGAAGAAAGCTGTTGCTGCCGAGACCGCGGCGGAGGAGTCGTGAGCCTGCTCGAGGTCGAGGGCCTGCGCACCGGTTACGGCCTGCTCCCCGTCCTGCAGGGGCTCAGCTTCTCCGTCGAGGAGGGCACCACGGCTGTCCTGTTCGGCCTCAACGGCGCGGGCAAGACGACGACCGTGAACGCGATCGCAGGGTTGCAGCCCGTGTGGGGCGGCAGCATCACGTTCGACGGGCAGAAGATCAGCGGGCAGCCGGCCACAAAGATCGTGGAGCGTGGAGTGGCGATCTCGCTCGAAGGCCGCCACGTGTTCCCGAAGCTGAGTGTGCGCAAGAACCTCGACCTCGGCGCGTGGACGGCGCGTAAGACCGCGAAGCAGCAGCTCGACCTCGTCTTCAGCTATTTCCCGCGGCTCGAGGAGCGGCTGGACCAGATGGCGGGAACGCTGTCCGGCGGTGAGCAGCAGATGCTCGCGATCGGCCGCGCCCTGATGAGCAAGCCGCGGCTGCTGCTGATCGACGAGGGCTCCCTCGGGCTCTCACCGAAGCTCGCCCAAACCGTGTTCGAGGTGGTCTCTCGGATCAACGACGACGGGACCACGGTCCTGCTCGTCGAGCAGAACATCGGCGTCCTGCCCTACGCCGACCAGGCGCTTGTCATGGAGAAGGGAACCTTGACCTTCAACGGCAGCGGCAAGGAGCTCGGCGAGTCCGGCGACCTGCGCAAGACCTACCTGGGCTGATGCGCCGCGCCCTGGGAGCGCTCGGGCTCCTGTGGCTGCTCTCCGCCTGCAGCAGCGACGGCGCGGCTCAGAACCCAGGTCTGGTGACGATCCAGGAGAGCGCCCTGCCGGGATCGTTCGTGCAGGACTCCGTCGACACCCAGGTGGGTGTGCTGCGGGTGCGGGTGCTGACCGCCAAGTGCGGCATCGAGACGATCGTCGGAACCCACGCGG
>JAVEEJ010000093.1 GCA_030840515.1 Frankiaceae bacterium
AACCGTGAGGCTGGCTGAGCTCGCCGGTGCGCGTCTGATCGACTCGACAGGACGCGACGTGGCCACCGTGCACGACCTGCGGCTGTCCCAGGACGGGCCGGTGCACGAGGCCACCGCGCGCGCCGCCTACCGGGTCCGCGGGCTGGTGGTCGGGCCCGGCCACGTGGGTCTCCACATGGGGTACGGCGGTCGGGAGGTCGTCGGTCCGGCATTGCTGAGCGGCCCGCTCGGACGCTTGGCGAAACGCGCGCGGCTGGTGGACTGGAGTCTCATCGAGGAGCTCTCACCAGGACGGGTGCGGATCTCGTGCGCGTACGACGATCTGCCGAGCGCCGGCGAGCCGGGGGAACGCGCGACATGACGGACGGGCTCGCAATCCTCACGGCATGGGTGGAGTTCGGCGTCATTGTCGGACTTCTGCTCTGGCTGCTGCTTCGTGACTCAGGGTCGGATCCGCTGGAGGAAGCCCACAGGGCGTTGACCGACGGTGACGGGCCAAACGGCTGATCGTCACAGTCCGTTCGCACTAAGCGGGAAATGACGACAGCGGGCTATTACGCTCCGCTGCACTTTTCGCACAGGATCGTTACTGGCACTGATCCACAGGTCGTGTCACGCGACGCCGCGCAATGGCGGCCTCAATGGCAAGGACGCCATGAGCCGGATCGTCCATTCCCGCGCGAGCGCGCACCGAGCGCACCTAGCCGTTGCCGCTTTCGCCATCGCCCTGATCGCACCAATTGCGCTGTCGCCCACGGCGCAGGCGACCGCGGGACCGAGCTACGCCACGTACACCGGCGCAACGGCCGATGGCTCCGCCGTCAAGGCGCGCGTCCCGGCCGACTGGAACGGTGTGTTGCTCATCTGGTCACACGGCTATCAGCAGGCCGGTGACCCCGCTGTGCCGCCGACGTCGAGGATCGCCACTGACGCCCGCGCGGAAGCCGATGCGCAGGCACTCCTCGCGGATGGCTTCGCGATCGCGGGGTCGTCGTACTCGCGACGCGGCTTCGCCACTCTCGAAGGCGTCAGGGCAGACGAGCAGCTCTACGCCTGGTTCTCGGGCAAGGCGGGTACGCCCGACGCCCTCTACATGTGGGGCGAGTCCCTCGGCGGTCTGATCACCGAGCTGTTCGCCGAGAAGCACCCGGCGCTCGTCGACGGAGTGCTCCAGCTGGGCGCCGTCGTTGGCGGCACGCTGCGCAACTTCGACCTGTCGCTCGACTACGAGGTGATGGTCAAGCGACTCATCGACCCGTCGCTGAAGCTCACCAACTACACGTCGTACGCCGAGGCAAGCACCGCCTTCAGCCACGCCTACGCCACGATCCTCGGAGCCCTCGGCTCCACCGACAACGCGGTGAAGAGCCGCATGGTCTCGCGTCTGCTCGCCATCCAGCTGCTCCTCGACGGACCGTCGAAGAGCCTGCACTACGACGGTGTCGGTCTGACGAACTCGGTGAGCGCCGCCGTGGAGACAGTCGCGAGTGGGCTGTTCTACTCCACCGTCGACCGGTTCGAGATCGAGAAGCGGGTGGGTGGCAACCCCTCGACCAACCTGACGGTCGACTACCGGCACCGCATCAGTGCCGCCGACCTCACGCGCTACGCCAGCTTCGGCTTCGGATCAGCGTTGCTGGGCAGTTACGCGCAGAGTGTGCAGACCTTCGGTGCACGCGTGGCCGCCAACAGTGCCGCGCGCACGAAGCTGGCGGCACTGGGCACGCCCACCGGACGGATCACGGCGCCGACGGTGAACATGCACACCGCCTATGACCCGCTCGTTGTCGTGCAGAACCAGCGTGTGTTCGCCGGAACGGTGGCCGCCGCCGGCAGGTCCAGCCTGCTGCAGACCTTCATCACCGTCCCGCCCACCACCTACGTCGGCAGCGCCCCTTACGGCGCCGGTCACGTCAACTTCACCACCACCGAGGTGCTCGGTGCGCTCGAGGGCCTCGACGCCTGGTCCGTGACGGGCACCCGAACACCAGCTGTGGCCTGGGCCGCACTGATCGGCCCCGAGGCCTCCACCAACTACGCGGTCGCCGCCTGGCCCGTGAAATGACCGACATCACAAGGGAAGGCACCACCATGCGACTGCGCATTCTTGCGGCAGGCGGCATCCTCGCGGTGACCGCTGCGCTCCTCGTCGACCACGGCGACCAGTTCGGGCTCGCGCTCACCCACAGCGCGCTGCTCGGACTCGCACTGGGAGCAGTCCTCGGACTGGTTCCGGGTGCCTCACCGGGCGGCCGGGTGGCTGGCTTCGCCATCGGGTTCATCGCCGCCTGGGCCGGCTACGCGGCTCGGGCCGGCTACCTGCCCGACATCCCGATGGGCCGCGCTATCGCAGCCTTCGCCGTGATGGTGATCGTCACCGCGGTCGCCGCCGGCAGCAACGGACGTGCACCGCTGTGGGCCGGCCTGCTCGGCGTCGGAGCCTTGGTGGGTGCCTACGAGACCGCCTTCACCACCATGCCGACGGCCTTCACCACGGAGTCCGTGACCGCCGCGACGACCGTCGTGCTCGCGGTGGCGTTCGGCTTCCTGGCCACCACGATCGCCGCGGCGCTCGGCGTCACTGGCGAGATCCTCGAGCCCCCCACCGAGTCGACCGCTGCTGCGGAGCGACGCGAGATCAGACTTCCCGGCGCTCGCAACCCCAGCGACGTTCCCACGACTGCTTCCACGAAGGCGACAAGCTGATGAGCGCACTGCTTCGTAACACCCGCCCACGCCGCGGCGCCCTCGTCGCGGCGCTCGCGGGGGCCTCGGCCGGCGCCTTGGCGCTGGCGTCGCCGGCTGGCGCAGCCGCCACGGCAACGAGCCCCGTCATCACCGACCGAGAGACGGTGCAGGTGGCGCTGACCTCGACCGGCAAGGTCGACGTGGCCCGGCTCTTCAGCCAGCTCTCCGTCAGCGGCGACGGTCACTACGTGATCACCGACCCGACATCCACCAAGGCGTGGCGCAACCTCGACGGGTTCGCCAAGCCGACCTTCAAGGACGGCAACGCGGTCTGGACCATCGACGTGCACGGCAAGACCGCACGCCGCTCGGTGTCGGAGGTCGCCTCGTCAACGCTGCCCGTGACGGTGCACGCCGACTACACCCTCAACGGCAAGTCCATGAAGCCCAGTGCCCTCGTCGGCAAGAGCGGAACGCTCGGGGTCACCTGGACCATCACCAACATCACAGGGAGCCCGACGGAGATCTCCTTCACCGACGGGCACGGCAAGCCGGTCACGAAGACCGTGGACCTGGTCACGCCGTACGTCGGCCAGCTCTCGACCGTCCTGCCGCAGGGCTTCAAGCAGATCCAGGCCGCCCGTGCCGACCTCGCCGGCGACGGCCACGGCGGCACGCAGGCGATCTGGACCATGGTGCTGTTCTCGCCGATCGGCGAGACCACGCAGACCTTCGGCTACACCGCGAAGGTCACGAACATGAAGCTGCCGGCCGCCACCGTGCAGGTCGTCCCGGTGCCGCCGCAGCGCAAGCCTGAGCTGAAGTTCGGCCAGGACGGCTTCGCCGAGGGTGCCGCGACAGGCGCCGAGCTGACCGATGGCGCGACCCAGATCGATTCCAATCTCATCAAGCTGCGTGACGGCGCGGGGACGCTGCTCAGCGGGCTGACCCAGCTCGCCGACGGTGCCGCGCAGCTCAAGGCCGGCCTCGCAGGCAAGGCAGCCCCGGGCGCGAGCCAGCTTGCGTCGGGTGCGAGTACGGCGAGCACCGGAGCCGACCAGCTCTCCGCCGGTCTCGTCACAGCACAAGCCGGATCCGCGCGCCTCGCGGATGGCACCGAGGCACTGGCAGCCGGCGCGACCAAGCTCTCCGCGGGTCTGACTCAGGCCAACGGCGGCTCGCAGGCGCTGCTCGAAGGCTCCCAGGACCTCGCTGCCGGTGCAGGCCTCGTCTCGGGCGGCGCCTCGGCACTGGTCGACGGCCTGCAGCAGATCAGTGGCGGGCTCGCCGCGCTGAACGACGCCACCACCGGTCTGCCCGCGGCCAAGGCTGGCGCCATCGCGCTGCAGGCCGCAGTCGGCCAGCTGCAGGTGGGCGTGGCCAGCGCCGTCGCCGGTATCGGCGACGCTGCGACCGCCGGAACGCTGCTCAACGGCATGGCCCAGCTCGGAGGCGGCCTCGGTCAGCTGGCCGCTCCGGCCACCGGTCTGCCCGCGGCGAAGGGCGGGGTCGACCAGGTCAAGGCCGGGCTCGACGCGGCTCTGGTCCCCTCGACCGGGTCGATCGACAAGCTCGCCGGGGCCGCGGCGGCAGCCAACGGCCTCATCACTGGTGCGCTCGCGGCAGTGCCGGACTGCGTAGCCCTCGCTGCCGTCTGCGCCCAGCTCAACGGTGCGGCTGCTTACGTTGCGGGGATCCTGGACGGCGTCACCAACCCCACCACGGGTCTGAAGGCCCAGACCCAGGCAGCCTCCGGCGGCCTCGGGCTGGTGTCAGCTGGACTCGGCTCGGCCATCCTCGGCGTCACGGCGCTGCAGGGCGGGGTCACCCAGGTGACGACCGGTCTCACCGCGCTGAAGACCGGGCTGAAGAGCAATGACCTCGCGCACCCCGGGCTGACCGAGGGTCTGGCCCTCGTCAACGGCGGGCTCACCCAGCTCGTTGCTGGGCTCACGTCCGCCGTCTCGGGCGTCGCGCTCCTGGCGCCTGGCGCGGCCACCGCTTACGCGGGTTCCCAGCAGCTCGCTGCCGGCACCGCATCGGTGGCCGGGGGCGCGGGGGAGCTCGCGCTCGGTGCCGCGCAGCTCGCGGACGGCACCAGCCAGCTCGCGGCTGGAGGCACGGCGCTGGCGAGCGGCGCGGGGCAGGCTGCCACCGGTGCGAACCAGTTGGCGGACGGCACAACCAAGCTCTCGGCGGGCGGGCAGCAGCTCGCTGCCGGCCTGAAGCGCATCAACGGCGGCGCGGCCGAGCTGTCCTCGGGTATCGGGACGGCGGCGGACGGCTCCAGCAAGCTCGCCGACGGGCTCAGCCAGGCACAGGGTGGTGGCAAGCAGATCGCCGACGGCACAGGCAAGCTGCAGTCGGAGGGCACCAGCAAGCTGGTCGCCGCCGGTCAGCAGACGACGCTGTCATTCGGCGAGAAGCTGGCCCAGATGAAGGCACTCGACGTCAAGGCCGCCGACGGCGCCCTCCCGTACGGCGCGCCGTCGGGTGGGACGGGCTCTGCGGCCTACAGCTACACGTTGGCGGCGCAGACCACCGAGTCGCACGACTCGGCCGTGCGTGCTCTGGTGGCCGTAGCGCTCCTCGCCCTGGCGACCGCCGCGGCGCGGCTCCTGCGGCGTCGGATCACCGCAGGCTGACCGCGGGTCCGCCGTACTCGCTCCATCGATATGGGGATCGACAACCACCACGGTTGTCGATCCCCATATCGACGAGTTAGGGCTTGCGGCAGCAGTAGATCGCGGTGCCCGGGATCAGCCGGCCGCGCAGCGGACTCCACCCACCCCACACCTGCGTGTGGCCCTCGGGCCACTCCGGTTCCACGACATCCTCGACGACGAGGCCGGCCGCGGTGATCTCGCGGATCCGCTGGCCGAGGGTGCGGTGGTGCTCGGCGTACACGAGTCCTCCGGCGTCGTCCGTCTCCGTGTAGGGCTCGATGCTGAAGTAGCTCTGCTGCACGCTCAGCCCGCCAGGCCCCGGGTCGTCGGGGAAGGCCCAGCGGATCGGGTGCGAGGTCGAGAACACCCATCGCCCGCCAGGCCGGAGCACCCGCGCCACCTCTCGCATCACCAGCGCCGAGTCCGCGACGAAGGGCACCGCGCCGTAGGCGGAGAAGGCGATGTCGAACGACCCACCTGTGAAGGGGAGCGCCTGCGCGTCGCACTGCGCGAGGCGAAGCCCGGGAACGGGTACGGCGAGCCGGAGCTGGCTTGCGGACAGGTCGGTGGCCACCACGGCAGCGCCGCGCTCGGCGAGCCAGCGGCCGCACTGGGCGGCCCCGCAGCCCACCTCGAGCACGCGGGCGCCGTACACGTCCCCCAGCAGTCCCGCCTCGTCCTCACGCAGCCCTTCCGGTCCCCAGACGAACCCGTCCAGGAAGTCGCCGTGCTCAGCCTGGTAGGCCGCGGCCTCCCGGTCCCACCAGCCACGGTTTGCCCGCACCGTCTCGTCCACGCCCGCATCCTCCACGCAAGCCCGGCGGGGGGTGGTTTGCGGGGTCCTGAGCGTGCCGCGTACGCTGACCGATGCGCTGTGGGCCTGCATGCCTCGGTATGGAGCAGGCACGCGCTCGTTACGTCTTCCCTACTAGGCGCTGCGAGAGGGTCCACCCGCGCGCCCGCACGATTCGTGTCCCTACAACGACACCGTCCGCTTCGGAGACCCTCCTACATGACGTCCAGCACCGAGACACGCCCCGCTTCCCCGGTCATCGCGATCAACGACATCGGCAGTGCTGAGGACTTCCTCGCCGCCATCGACGAGACCATCAAGTACTTCAACGACGGAGACATCGTCGACGGCACCGTCGTCAAGGTCGACCGCGACGAGGTCCTGCTGGACATCGGCTACAAGACCGAGGGCGTCATCCCGAGCCGCGAGCTCTCGATCAAGCACGACGTCGACCCCAACGACGTCGTCTCCGTGGGCGACCACGTCGAGGCCCTCGTCCTCCAGAAGGAGGACAAGGAGGGTCGGCTGATCCTGTCCAAGAAGCG
>JAVEEJ010000132.1 GCA_030840515.1 Frankiaceae bacterium
CGATGGGGGAAGTCGATCCCGACGACGCGGAACAGGGCGTCGACCAGCAGACCGGCCGCGCTCATCACGAACCAGAAGGTGAAGAACAGCCGCGTGGCCAGCCGTCGGCCGTAGAACTTGCCGTAGATGACCACGAGCGGAAGCGCGATCAGGTCGGCGAAGACGAACGCGATCGTGCCGCCGAAGCTGATCCCGCCCTTGTAGAGAGCCGCCGCCAACGGAACGTTGCCGATCGAGCAGACAAAGCTGATGAAGGCGATGAAGGGGCCGATGATCGCGTTCTCGATGTCGGTCAGGAGCCCATGCCCCGACAGGAACAGGTGGCTGTAGACGGAGGCAGGTACGGCGACTGCGAGTACGCCGGCGACGACGTACCCGATCACCAGCTCACGACGGAGCATCGTCAGGTCAGAGACCGTGTATGCCGCGGCGTCGGACCACCCAGCGCGGCGTCGGACACGGCGCCGCAGCGGCTCCGCGCGCTGGGCAGAGTCCAAGCCGTGCGAGCCGTGTGCCTCATGTCCGGCCGTCGTGGGTGGGCCTGCCCCCGCAAGCCGCTCGCGCGCTGCCTGCAGCTCCCGTGCGGGGAAGATCCGCGGGGCGAGCGCGGCGAACAGGGCGATCATGATGGCGCCGCCGATGAACTCCGCCAGGGCGAACTGCCAGCCCATCAGCAGCCACAGCACGATGCCGAGCTCGATGACGAGATTGGTGGAGGCGAACATGAACACCATCGCGCTGGTGAAGTCGGCTCCGCGCTGGAACAGCGACTTGGCCAAGGCGCTCGCAGCGTAGGAGCAGCTCGAGCTCGCCATGCCCCACAGGCTGGTCTTCACGATCGTGCGCGGACGGTGATCGCCCAACGCCCGCCGCATCTCCTCCCGCGACACGAACGACTGGACGATGCCCGAGAGCGTGAACCCGATCACCAGCGCCCAGAACGTCTCCCAGAACATGAAGAAGCCCTCGGTCAGGCTGTCGGCCACTGTGTTGAGAAAGCTCACGACTTCACCAGCCTCGCAATCGCCTCAGTGGCCTCGCGGATCTTCTCCTCGGCGCCCGGGCCACCGGCTTCGATCGCGTGCGTGACGCAGTGCCCGAGGTGGTCCTCGAGCAGGGCGAGCGCCACTGCCTGCAGCGCCTTGGTCGCCGCGCTGATCTGGGTGAGGACGTCGATGCAGTACTCATCGGCCTCGACCATGCGCTGCAGGCCTCGGGCCTGACCTTCGACCTTGCGCAGTCTCGCGAGCACGACCTGCTTGTCCTTGGCGTAGCCGACCATGGCGTCCCTCCTGGCACTCGTAGCATACCCCCGGGGGGTAGCGGTGGCCCTAACGCTCGGACGACCCGCGAACGTTCCGCACGCGACCACGGACCCGCTCATCCACGACGGGACGCCTCACGGGTGAGGCTCAGGCGAGGTCGGGCAAGCGATCGCGCGACGTCGAGGCTGACCGCCGAGCGTGCGACGCGTGGACCCGACGATTCGGGAGACAAGACTCGGTGGAGCTGAGGGGAATCGAACCCCTGACCTCTTCGATGCGAACGAAGCGCGCTACCAACTGTGCTACAGCCCCGAGAACCCGCACAGACTAGCAACCGGCCACGGTCGGCTACTCGTTGACCGCCCGCCTCCGGGTGACGATCTCCTGCACCTCGTCCTCGTCCACGAAGACCTCCATGCCGAGGTCGTCGTCGAGGATGCGGACGGCTCGACGCGGTGCGACGGGGGCGGTGACATAGGTCGGCAGCGGGACGTCCGTGGGCTGCCAACCGGGATCCATGCCTGGCTGTGCGAAGACCTCTTCGGCGTCCAGCGGAGGCAGGGTCGATCCGGCGGGTGGGCTCACCGCGACTCCGCCGCTCAGGTCAGTCCCAGATCCTGCATGGCCTGTCTCACGACCGGCTCGCATCGCCCGCAGCTCCGCAGCGCGGATGGCCTCGGCCCGCAGGTGCACGACATAGGCGACGAGCGTGAGGTCGACGACGCCCTGCCACCAGAAGGACAGCACTCCGAAGACGGCGAGCAGGAAGGTCAGCGCGACCAGTCCGGCGAGCACGGTCATGACCCGGCGACGGCGGGCGATGAGTCTCGCCCGTGACGCTGTGATGAGCGGGGGCGCTGGACGGGCAGGGCGCTCGGAGATCGGCTTGCGCAGCGGCGCGGCGGCCTGGACCGAGTCGCGCCGCGGCACGACCAGCGAACGGGCACCGGCCTGCTTGTCCTGGCGGGACAGGATGCGCATCGCCGCGGAGAAGCGGTCGATCGAGCCGAGCTGGTCGGCTTCCTCGTGGCGTCGCAGCCACATCGGGACCAGCAGCGCCGCCCACATCGCGACGATCACGACGACGATGACTCCGCTCACGACGTCTCCCCCACGTGCAGGAAAGCGGCGGTGTGCTCGGTCAGCGGGCTCACATCAACCGACGGTAGGCGCGATGACTTCCATCACAGCGGACGTGTCACGGCGTGTCGCTGTTCTTTGTCGACTCATCGCCGCCGCCGCTCCCGAGCTGACCCGTCTCGAGCTGACCCGTCTCGAGCTGGCCTGAGTCGCGCAGCCTTCGATACCGCGCGCCGACCCCGCCCGCGGCCTCTTCGAAGGTGAGCGACCAGAGCTCGTGGTCGCGCCACGCGCCGTCCACGTGGAGCAGCCGGCGGCGCACGCCCTCGCGCTGGAACCCGAGCTTCTGGACCACCCTCCGGCTCGCGTCGTTCGTCGGCTGGACGTCGACCTCCACGCGATGCAGGCCCAGTGCGGTGAAGCACCGGTCCACGACCATGGCCACTGCCGAGGGGGTGATCCCTCGACCCGCGACGCCCTCGTCCACCCAGTAGCCGAGCGTCGCGGTGAGTGCCGCCCCGCGCTGGATGGCCGACACGGTGAGCTGCCCGACCAGCACGCCGTCGTACTCGATCCCGAACGCGACCCCCCGCCCCGCGCGTGCCTCGGCACGCAGTGACTTCAGCAGCGCGAAGAACGCCGTCCGGCCCAGCGGGTGCGGCAGCACGACCCCTGGGGGGATGGCCTCCCACCGAAGAAGGCGCGCGGCATTTCGCTCGCGCAGTGCGACCCAGGCCGCTGCATCGCTGCGGCGCAGCGGCCTGACCACGACGGGTCCGTCGGTGAGGGGTCTCAGTGGTCGCCTCCGCGCAGCTGCGCGATCGCGTGGCCGACGACGGGTGCGAGTACGGCGACCCCGTCGCGCACTGCCGACGGTGACCCCGGCAGGTTCACGATCAGGGTCGACGAGGCCACGCCCGCAACCGCGCGCGACAGGATCGTCGTAGGCACCGCCTGTCTGTTCTCCATCCGCAGCGCCTCGGCGAGGCCGGGCGCCTCACGGTCGATGACGATCCGGGTGGCCTCCGGCGTGACGTCGCGCGGCGCGAAGCCGGTGCCCCCGGTGGTCACGATGAGGTCCACACCGGCGGCCACCCCCTCCCGCAACGCCCCGACGATCAGCTCTGCCTCATCGGGGACGACCACGGGGTCAGGTGCAGCAAAGCCGAGCTCGACCAGCAACGAGACCAGCAGCGGGCCCGACTCGTCGTGGCGGGCACCGCCGTGCGACCGGTCGGAGACCGTGATGACGAGCGCCCGTGCACCCTCGGGCAGGCCCTCGGTCACGGCCGCGACCAGTCGCCGGACGTGCCCCCGGTCTTGGTGAGCACGCGCACGTCGGTGAGCACTGCGCCGGGATCGACGGCCTTGACCATGTCGATCAGGGCGAGCCCGGCGACCGCTACGCAGGTGAGCGCCTCCATCTCCACGCCGGTGCGGTCGGCGGTGCGCACCGTCGCCTCGATCTGCACCGAGTCCTCGGTGACGGCGAGAGTGACGTCCACTCCATGGATGGCGATGGGATGGCACAGCGGGATGAGGTCCGGGGTGCGCTTCGCGGCGGCAATCCCCGCGATCCGCCCGACAGCAAGCGCATCACCCTTGGGCAGACCGCCGCCCCGCAGCAGCCCCACCACCTCGGAGCTCACGACGAGCCGGCCGGCCGCCGTCGCGCTGCGCACGCTGATCTGCTTTCCCGAGACGTCGACCATGCGCGCGTCGCCGGACTCGCTGAGGTGCGGCAGCCGCGGTTCGTCGCTCACCCCTGCCTCCGCTCGAGCACCATCACCGCAACCGGTTGACCTGACTCCACCGAGGTCGCGTCCTCCGGAACCACGATCAGCGCGTTTGCCTGGGCGAGTGCAGCCACCAGGTGAGACCCGGTGCCGCCTACAGGCGTGACGGCGTACACGCCATCCACCACCTCGAGCCGACCACGGAGGTAGGAGCGCTTGCCGGCCGGTGACTCGACGCCGGCCGTGAGCGCCGCGCGCACCTGCGGTCGGAAGACGGGCTCCATGCCGAGCATGCGGCGCAGCGCGGGTCGCACGAAGACCTCGAACGAGACGTAGGCGCTCACCGGGTTCCCCGGAAGGCAGAAGATCGGGGTGTTGTCCGGGCCGAAGACCCCGAACCCCTGCGGCATCCCGGGTTGCATGCCCACGCGGTCGAAGGACATCCCTCCGTAGCGGCTGAGCACCTCCTTGACGACGTCGTATGCGCCGACGCTGACTCCCCCACTCGTCACGACGACGTCGGCACGGATGAGCTGGTCCTCCAGCGCGTCGAGGAACTGCTTCGGGTCGTCGGGCACGATGCCGACGCGGTAGGCCATGGCGCCGGCCTCCGTCGCGGCAGCCGTCAGCGCGTAGGAGTTGGCGTCGGGGATGCGGCCCACGCCCGTGGGCTGGCCGGGGTCGACAAGCTCGCTCCCGGTCGAGATGACGATGACGCGCGGCCGGGGTCTGGCGCGCACGCGGTCACGTCCGACGGCCGCGAGCAAGCCGATCTGCGCCGCACCGAGATGAGTGCCGGCGTGCAGGACGGTCGTCCCTGCCAGGACCTCCTCACCCTCACGTCTGATGTACGCCCCGACGTCAGGCGCCTTCGTGATGCGCACCGACTGGGTGCCTCCGTCGGTCCACTCCACGGGAACCACAGCGTCCGCCCCCGCAGGCAGCGGCGCGCCGGTCATGATCCGCACGCACAACCCCGGCTGCACCGTGTAGATCCCGTGCGAACCGGCCGCCACGTCACCGACAACGGGCAAGGTCACAGGGGTCGCGGCGCTCGCTGCGGCGACGTCGGCCACGCGCACCGCGTAGCCGTCCATGGACGAGGAGTCGAAACTCGGCATGGGCTGGGCCGACACCACGTCCTCGGCCAGCGTGCAGCCGTGGGCGTCGAGGATGGTGAGGTCGAGCACCTCCAGCGGGCCGACCGTGTCGAGCACCCGCTGCAGGTGCTCGTCGACAGATCGCAGCGGTGTGCTCACGCGTGCTCCGCGACGAAGGTCTTCAGCCAGGCGAGCAGGTCGGGGCCGAGGTCCTCGCGCTCGCACGCGAGCCGCACGACGGTGCGCAGCCAGTCGCCCCGATCGCCGGTGTCGTAGCGACGGCCGGTGAACACGACGCCGTGCACCGGCCCGCCGTGGTCCAGGTCCCGAAGCGCGAGCGCGTGCAGGGCGTCGGTGACCTGGATCTCCCCGCCGCGCCCCGGAGGCGTCTGCTCGAGGACTTCGAAGATCGCCGGGGAGAGCACGTAGCGGCCGATGATCGCGAGGTTGCTGGGGGCGTCGTCCGCGGCAGGCTTCTCGACCAGCCCGGTGATCCGCACGACGTCGGGCTGTTCGGTCGGCTCGACGGCGGCGCAGCCGTAGAGCGACACCTGCTCCCTCGGCACCTCCATCAATGCGACGACGCTGCCGCCCCGCGCCGCCTGCACCTCGAGCATCCGGGGAAGCAGGGGGTCACGTGGGTCGATGAGGTCGTCGCCGAGCATGACCGCGAACGCCTCGTTGCCCACGTGCTCGCGCGCGCACAGCACAGCGTGACCGAGTCCGCGCGGGTCCCCCTGCCGGACGTAGTGGATGGCACCGAGCTCGTTCGACTCTCGGACCAACGCCAGCTTCTCGAAGTCGCCTTTGGAGGCCAGCGTCTCCTCGAGCTCGAAGGCGCGGTCGAAGTGGTCCTCGAGGGAGCGCTTCCCTCTGCCCGTGACCATCAGCACGTCACTCAGACCGGCGGCGGCGGCCTCCTCCACGACGTACTGGATCGCGGGCTTGTCCACCACCGGGAGCATCTCCTTGGGGGTGGCCTTGGTGGCGGGGAGGAAGCGCGTGCCGAGCCCCGCAGCGGGGATCACGGCCTTCGTGACTGGCATGAGCCGACCCTAGTCAGCGACCTGCCCGGGCTGGGCGACCCGCCACGCGTCCCGTCCGGCGGCCTTGGCCGCGTACATCGCCTCGTCGGCGGCGCGGATGAGCTCGGCGGGAGTGCTCCCGTGGTCCGGGAGCGACGAGACCCCGATCGAGACGGTCACGGCCAAGGTGGTGGCCCCGACGGCGAACGGTGTGCCACGGATGGCCTCGTGCACACGTCCGGCGAGCAGCGCCGCGCCCTCGCTGTCGGTCTCGGGGAGGACGACGACGAGCTCTTCACCGCCATAGCGAGCCACGGAGTCGACGTCGCGCACCTCGTGCTGGAGTCGGCGCCCGAGCTCGACCAGCACCTCGTCCCCGACCTGGTGGCCGTAGCCGTCGTTCACCTGCTTGAAGTTGTCGATGTCGAGCAGCAGCAGTGCGAGCGGACGCTGGAAGCGGAGCGCCCGGTCGACCTCGCGGGCGAGCTGGCGTTGGAAAGCCCGGTAGTTGGACAACCCGGTGAGCCCGTCGGTGACGGACAGGCGCTGCGCCTCCTGGTGCAGCAGCACGTTGTCCACGGCCACCGAAGCCTGGCCCGCGAACGTGCTGATGGAGTCCAGGTCCTCCTCCGTGAAGGAGCCGATCGCCCTGTCATACAGAGCGAGTACGCCGATGACCCGGCCGGACGCGCGCAGCGGGACCGCGATGACGTCGTCAGCCGTGGGCTCTCCCGGGGCCGGGCTGAGGTCGACACCCGGCTGCCCGCGCAGCGGCCTGGCAGTGGCAGCAACAGTCCCGATGACGCCGGAGCCGAGCGCGAGCCGCGCGGTCGACGTGCTCCCACGACCATCGAGGCCGCGACCGACTTTGAGGTAGAGGTCAGCCTCACCCGTCGAGGTGAGGAACACGGCGCCTGCCGCGGCGCGAAGCGTCTCCACGGCGGTGTCCAGGATCACGGCGAGGATCCGCGTCAGGTCGTGGGTGCTGGACAGCGTCTCCCCCAGTCGCCCGAGGTCGCGGCGCAGCTGGTCACGGCTCGCCTGGAGCTCACCGAAGGAGGCCTCCAGTCGCTCGGTCATCTCGTTGAACGCGGTCGCCAGCTCGGCCACCTCATCGCGCCCG